>JAYUJG010000230.1:0-18994 GCA_043765355.1 Acidobacteriaceae bacterium
TTCGCAGAACCCAATTCGGTTCGAATTCATCAGCCACAAGCTCTCGCGACTGGCTGTTCCCTTTGCATTGGTGGCGCTTTTGATCGCGTCGATATTCCAGCCGCAGCCGTTCTACCGAGCGGTATTAGTCGCTCAGCTTGCGTTCTACGGTCTAAGTCTGGCCGCACTCGCGGGGATGAAGATCGGCCCGCTCTCGCGCATCGCCGATCCCGCCCGCACCTTCGTCGTCCTAAATTCCGCCGCCATGGTCGCCTTCGTAAACTTCGTGACCGGCAGAAAGGCAGTCTGGGTTCGCTGAGATAGGTTTACCCCGTGTAACTCTGTGTACCCTGTGGTTGAGCTATTGATTTTGCCGTTGACTCCAGTCGGCACAAGTCAAATTTTTAACCACAGGGTGCACAGAGTTACACAGGGTAGTACAAGCCGTGGAAGACGAAGATACGACATGAGAATTCTCTGGGTCAAAGCCGACAAGCTTCTCCCCGTGCAGAACGGCGGTAATATCCGCTCATATCACGTCTTGCGTTATCTGTCCGAGCGGCATCGACTTACGTTCTACTCTTACTATGATGGAGCGCCCGATCCCGCCTACGAACGCGAGTTGGAGCGGCAGTTGCCGGGAGCCGTGGCCGTGTGTACGGGCAAACGCGAACTCGCCGGAGCCGCGCGCGGACTCGACTATCTCGCCCATCTCAGCGCCCAGCCGCCCTACGCCGTCAGCCGCTTCGCCGACGCCGGCGTCCAGAAGCAGCTCCAGTCATGGTTTCGCGAGCAGCGCTTCGACGTCGCCGTTTGCGACTTCCTCGACGCCGCCGTCAATTTTCCCGGATGCCTCAACATTCCGAGCGTCCTCTTCCAGCACAATGTGGAGAGTGAAATCTGGCGCCGCCACGCTGAGACCGCGAATAATCCGGCGAAAAAGATGATGTACCAAATGGAATTCCGCAAAATGCTGCGCTACGAGCGCGCCGCCGTCTGCAAGTTCCAGCATGTAATCGCCGTCTCCGAGAACGACCGTTCTCTGATGACGAAGTGGGTCGACGGAGACCGCGTCACGGTTGTTCCCACCGGCGTCGATCTCGCGCAATATCGTCCCGCCGCGGCTGCGTCCGACCCCGCAGCCACAGACACTTCTGCTCCCCTCATCACTTTCGTGGGCGCCATGGACTGGGAGCCGAACGTCGACGGCGTCGAATATTTTTGCAGCGAAATCTGGCCCGCGATCAAAGCGGAAGTCCCACGCGCACGCTTCCGCATCGTCGGACGCAATCCTGACCGCCGCGTGCAAAAGTGGGCGTCCGACTCGAATGCCAACTCCATCGAAATCACCGGCCGCGTGCCCTCGGTAGTCGAGCATCTGCACGAGTCTTCAGTCGTCATCGTTCCCCTGCGAATCGGTGGCGGCACGCGTCTCAAGATTTACGAAGCCATGGCTACCGCCAAGGCCGTCGTTTCCACCACCATCGGTGCCGAAGGGCTCGACGTCCATCACGGCCGCGATATCATGCTCGCCGACAATCCACGCTCTTTCGCGCAGGCCGTGATCATGCTGCTGCGCGACACGGAAATGCGTCGGCGTTACGAAACGGCAGCCGCTGAGACCGCGGCCCGCTACGACTGGCCCGCGATCGGAGAACGCTTCAGCGAAATCCTTCAGGCGGTAGCGGAAAGGAAATCTCGCACGAAGCGCGCCTTTCCGGAGCGTCTGGCGGAGAAGAAGGCGTAAAGGAAAACTTAAGAGCAGACGTAAGGCTAAAAGTTGAGTTAAGTCAATCGTTAAAGGCAAGAGCTAAGACAAAAAGAGGCATAAGTGGCAAACGGCAACAACGGCAACCCAGTAACGGTGGACGCACCGGCGCGTCGCGCGTCGATCCGGGTCTCAGACCCGACGAAGGCCGCGTTCTTCTGGCTCAGCGGATTCTTCGTCGTCTATTGCGGCCGTCCGGAGGACTGGATCCCCGGCCTCAAGTATCTGCCGCTCGCCAAGATCACCGCCATCCTCACCATTTGGGGCTTGTTCAACAGCCTCGGAAAAACCAAGCGCACCTTCAAGGATCTTCCCAAAGAAGCCAACTATCTGCTCGCTATGATTGCCCTCCTCTACGCCGGAGCGGTCCTGTCGCCCGTCTGGAGAGGGGGCGCGATCACTCGTACCCTGGATTTTTCCAAGATTTATATCGCGTGGGTCCTGGTCTTCCTGCTAGTGACGACGTTCGACCGTTTACGGCGAATCATTTTTATTCAGGTAATCTCGGTAGTCTCGGTCTGCGCCGCCGCGATTATTAAAGGTCACAGCACCGAACGCCTCACCGGGGTGTTGGGCGGTATTTATTCCAACCCGAATGACCTCGCCTTTGCCATCGTGTTGTCGCTGCCCTTTGCGCTGGCCTTCATGATTTCTGCTAAGAATATGTTCGTCAAAGTGCTTTGGCTCGCCGGAATGCTGGTGATGGCGGTCACTATCTTCCTGACCGCATCCCGCGGCGGCTTTGTCGAACTGGTGATCGCCGGCGGCGCCACGCTCTACTACTTTGGCGTCAAAGGAAGGCGTCCGCTGCTGCTGATCGCCACCGCGTTTGTCAGCCTTACCGTGATGGTTGCCGCGGGCGGCAAACTCTACGATCGTTTCGCCGCTCTGTCCGGTGACAGCACCACCGATCAGTCTGCCTACGGATCGTACGAAGACCGAAAATATTTGATGTTGCGCGCTCTCGACGCCATCGAACACTATCCCATTCTCGGCCTGGGCGTCCGTAACTTCGCCACTTACTCGCTGATCTGGCACGACGTGCACATGACGTATCTCCAGATATGCGCGGAGGGTGGCATTGCGGTTCTCGTTCTTTATGTCATGTTTTTTTATCGCGGCTTTAAGAATCTGACAATTGTGCGCCAGACGAAAAATCTCGATCCTGACATTGTGCTGTTCATCGACGCGCTGCAAAGTTCGCTGATCGGTTTCCTTGTGGGCGCTTGCTTTGCCCCTGAGGCATATCAGTTTTTCCCGTATTTTGCCGTGGCGTTTACCGCAGCGTTGCTGCAAACCGTCAAAGAGCAGGAGCGCGAAAAAGGACAAGATCCAGGACCGGGCGCGGCGCAGCCCTCGAACAAGCCACGTCATTTTCTGGAGGCCTATGCCGATCGCGGCATCACGGGCGCTGTGTCGCCCGTCCGCTGATGTAAGAGTTGCCCGAATAGCGAAGTTCAGAGTTAAGAATGCGTCTCAAGAAACAACTCGCCTACGCCAAGAAGGTGCTGCCAGCCGCTATTTGGCGCGCTCTAAAATCACCGGTCCGCGACCCCGTGCACCTCGTCATCGCCCTGGCGGATCATTTCGAGCCAGGCATCGTCCCCGAGGACGGTCAGAAGCGCGCTCCACGTCCCGAACAGGAGCGCCGTCTGGAATGGTGGTCGCGTGAATATCCGAAGGTTGTCGACCGTTGGCGTGATGACGATGGCCGCCCGTTCGTCCACACCTACTTCTATCCCGCCGAGCAATACGACGAAGGCTTGCTCGATAGGCTCGCAGACCACTGTCATTCCGGTTGGGGAGAAGTCGAGATCCATCTACACCACGGAATTCCGCATCCAGACACCGCCGAAAACACGCGCCATGTGCTCACTGAGTTCCGCGACCGGCTCGCCTTTCGTCATCGTTGCCTTGCCTTCGAAGACGGCTCCACGACGCCCCGCTACTCTTTCGTTCACGGCAATTTCGCGCTCGCCAACTCCGCCAATGGACGGTTCTGCGGCGTCGATTCGGAAATGCAGGTTCTTGCCGAGACCGGTTGCTATGCCGACATGACCTTGCCGACGGGCTTCTGGCATCCGGCGCAGACCGCGAAAATAAATTCGGTTTACGAATGCGGTCTTCCACTCGATCGGCGCGCGCCACACCGCGAAGGCAATGATCTGGTCGTTGGCCACGAGCCAAAGATTTTCCCACTGATCGTTCAAGGTCCGCTGCTCACCGATTTTCAACGCACACGGCGTTCCGCACGTCCCGCTCTTGAGAACGGAGCGCTCACCGAAAACCTTCCGCCCACGGTGCGTCGTCTGGCGCTCTGGAAGCGGGCTCAGGTTCAGGTGACCGGGCGTCCCGATTGGATCTTTATCAAACTGCATTGTCACGGGATGAATCCAACTCAGAAAGACGCGGTAATCGGCGACAGCTTCCGTACTTTTCTTGCCGACCTAGTGGGCGGAGCAGGCGACCGCAAAGAAACGCTGCACTTCACCACCGCGCGCGAAATGACCAACATTCTGCTCGCCGCCTGCGACGGCCGCGAGGGTAATCCCGGCGACTATCGTGACTATCGCCTCAAGCGGATTGCCGATTCTTTCTTGCCGCTTGAGAAAGTCCGCGTTTCCGCGACTGTGAAAGGATAAAAGCAAGACGATGTGTGGAATCGCTGGAGTCGTAAGCACAACGCGCGAGAGCAACATCACCGAAGCTCTCGTGCACCACATGTGCGAACAGATTGTCTATCGGGGCCCCGACGATGAAGGCGTATACGTCGCAGACGGCGCAGGTCTTGGCATGCGCCGCCTCAGCATCATCGATCTCTCCGGCGGACATCAGCCCGTATTCAACGAAGACCGCAGTTCGTGGATCGTGTTCAACGGCGAGATCTACAATTTTTCCGACCTTCGTCCCGATCTCGAAAGCCGCGGCCATCAGTTTCGATCCCACAGCGACACCGAAGTCATCATTCATCTCTACGAAGATATGGGCGCCGATTGCGTTAAGAAACTGCGCGGGATGTTCGCCCTCGCGATTTACGACAAGACCAAACGCAAGTTGACGCTGGCCCGGGACCGGCTTGGCAAGAAGCCGCTGCACTACGCGCTCCATAAGGGAAATCTCTACTTCGCGTCCGAGATCAAATCAATTCTGGCGGTGGCACCAGAATTGGCCGAAGTCAATTCGCAGGGCCTACTCGAATATCTCTATTACGGATACGTGCCCGATCCCATCACCGCGTTTACCGGAATTCACAAGCTTCCTCCCGGCCACTTGCTTGAATTTCAGGATGGCAAAATTCACATCCGACAATACTGGGATCTTCCCGAGTACAACACGCACGCACCGAAGGACGAAGAAGAGTGCCTGGAAGAATTGGAGCGGCGGTTGTTTGAGGCGACGAAAATCCGCCTGATCTCAGACGTACCGCTGGGCGCGTTTCTTAGTGGCGGAACCGATTCGTCAACGGTTGTCGCGTTGATGGCGCGCGCCAGTTCCGCTCCGGTCAAAACGTTCTCCATCGGCTTCAAGAAAGACGATTTCAATGAAGCGAAATGGGCTCGTATCGTCGCCGAGAAATTTGGCACCGAGCATCACGAGCTGATTCTGGAGCCCGACGTGGTCCAGACTGTCGAGCACCTCACCAGTTCGCTGGAAGAACCATTCGGCGACTCATCCATGTTGCCGACCTACTACGTCTCGCAAATGGCGCGTCAGCACGTTACGGTCGCTCTCTCCGGCGACGGTGGCGACGAGATGTTTGCCGGCTACGACCGTTACCGCATCCACGAAGGCCGCCGCATTTTCGAACACATTCCGGGATGGGCGCGCAAACTCTACCGCGACCAGATATTCCCGCGTCTGCCGAACTCCATGCAAGGACGCGGTTTCAGTTACAACATTTCGCTGCCCTGGCAGGAACGCTACGTCGATCATCTATCATTCGTTCCAGCTTTCGAGCGCGACACGCCGCTGCTCTCGCCCGAATTTCGCGAGATACTCTGCCGCAGCGACGATCCCGGCAATGTTCTGCGCCGCTACTTCGCCCAGGCTCCGGCGAAAGACCCGATCGACCAGCTTTTGTATGTCGACACCAAGACCTACATGGTCGGCGACATCCTGACCAAAGTCGATCGCATGAGCATGTTGAATTCGCTCGAAGTACGCGTACCCATGCTCGATCACGTTTTTGTGGAGTGGGTCGCGGGATTGCCGTCGCATTGGAAGCTGCGCGGCAACCAGCAAAAATATATTCTCCGTAAGTTGGCCGAGCGAGTTGGCGTGCCGCGCGAAGTGCTCTATCGTCAGAAGCAGGGATTCTCTTTGCCTTTGGTCCACTGGATGCGCAACGAACTCAAAGAGATGCTGATGATCCTGTTGGAACCGCGCACTCTAGAGCGCGGCTACTTCGCCCCGAGCGGCGTGCGCAAGTTAATGGACGATCACCTCGTCCACGGAAAAACGATGACCGGACGCATCTGGCGCTTGCTGATGTTCGAACTCTGGCATCGCAACTTTCTGGAAAAATATGTAAAGCCCACAGGCCTCTTTTCGCTTCCAGTGGTTGCCGACTCGCGGTGCCAGACGCCGAATTCTACCGCTGCGCTAGCCTCCGCGCCGGTCGGAGGATGATCGGGTGCGACCCGCCCAACCTGCCAGCCTGACGATGACTCCTCTAGCCGAGCGTTCCGTGCTTTCCGACATCCAGCCGCCGATCAGCCTGTTTCTCATGATCAACACCTTGGAGACAGGCGGTTCCGAGCGCCAGTTCACCGTCCTCGCTCAAAACTTGATCCAGCCGCAATTCGGGACTCATCTTGGGTGTGTAAGCCGCCGTGGCCCGCTCGCTTACAACTTTCCCGACGCGGCGCAGTTTCCGCTAGGTGGCAGTCTTTACGGATGGCGGTCGCTGCGCACGCGTCTCAACCTGATCGGTCACCTCCGTCACCACAGGGTGCAGGTCGCACACGCCTTCGACTTCTACTCCAATCTGACCATGATTCCCGCCGCCAAGTTGGCTCGTGTCCCGGTTGTCATCGGCAGTCATCGCCAACTCGGCGACCTGATGACTCCCAAGCAATTCCGCGCGCAGGCCGCAGCTTTCCGCTGGTGCGATGCCGTGGTCTGCAACTCGCAAGCCGCCGCTGACCGCCTGATCGCCGCTGGTCTCAAGCCCGACAAAATCGCAGTCATTGGAAACGCGCTTCCCGCCGAGGTCTTTGTTGCGGCGGCCGCGGCTTTGCCCAAGCCTGCGGGTGTGGTTCGCGTCGGCATGGTGGCGCGTATGAATCACCGGTACAAGAATCATTCCGGATTCCTGCGCATCGCCGCGCAGGTACATCGGCGAATGCCGAATGCGGAGTTTGTTCTCGTTGGTGATGGTCCGCTGCGTGAAGACTTGGAAAGGGAAGCGGCGAGCCTCGGCCTCGGGGACTCCGCGATCTTTTTAGGCGATCGCCAGGATATGCCTGCGGTCATGGCTTCGATCGACGTGGCCGTCAACACGTCGGACTCCGAAAGCTTATCTAACGTCATTCTCGAAGCCATGGCTGCGGGTTTGCCCGCGGTTGCGTACAATGTAGGCGGCAATGGGGAACTGCTTAGCGCGGATCGCGGGTCGCTGATTCCCGCCGGCGACGAAACCGCTTTTGCCGAAGCTGTCAGCGGACTTTTGGCGAACGACGCGCTGCGCAAGCAACAGGGAAGCAACGCGCGAGAGTTCGCGCAAGAACACTTTGGCCTCGATCGCGTGCGCCAGCGCTACGCCGATCTCTATTGCACTTTGCTCGACAAAAAGCGCGGAAGGAATTCCGCCGCGTGAGCAATCCCGCACAACCTGAGTCCACCACGCGCTTGTCTGCGCCGCCCAAGCGCCTGCGCGTGGCCATCGTGGCTCCCAGCCTGCGCTACATTGGGGGCCAATCCGCGCAAGCCGAGTTGCTTTTGCGCATGTGGCAGAACGATCCCGACATCGACATCAGTTTTCTGGCCGTGGACCCACAACTCCCGCGCTTCCTCTCCTGGGCAGAAAGCGTTCCCGGCCTGCGCACAATTCTGCGTGAGCCTATCTATTGTTGGCATCTTTGGCGCAATCTCAAAAATATAGACGTAGCGCACATCTTCTCCGCGTCCCACTGGTCGTTTCTGCTGGCACCCGCGCCGGCGTGGATGTTTACGAAGCTTCGCGGCTGCATGAGCCTGATTAACTACCACAGCGGAGAAGCTCGCACCCATCTCCAGCGTTTCCGCTCGGCCAAGTTTTTGCTTTCTCGAGTGGATAAGATTGTCGTTCCTTCCGGTTACCTGGTCGATGTATTCGGCGAATTCGGACTGACAGCATCCGCGGTGCCGAACATCGTCGATCTGTCGCAGTTCCGCTATCGCGAGCGCTCGCCGCTGCGTCCGCACCTGGTCTGTACGCGCGGTTTCTCGACTTACTACAGCGTCGATGTGGTCGTCCGAGCCTTCGCAGGAGTCAAAAAGGACTACCCCGAAGCGCAGCTTGATCTGGTGGGGGCTGGTCCACTCGAAGGCGACATCCGTAAACTGGTCGCGGACTTGCGTTTGACCGGTGTCAATTTCGCGGGAGTCGCCTCGCGCCAGGAAATCGGAAAATGCTACGATCAAGCCGACATCTTCATCAACGCCTCATGGCTTGATAACATGCCGCTTTCGATCATCGAAGCCTTTGCCGCGGGAACTCCCGTCGTCACTACTTCTCCCGAGTGCATGCCCTATCTTGTCGAGCACGAGCGCACCGGATTGCTTTCGCCGGTCGGCGACGAAAAAGCGCTCGCCGCCAATGCAATTCGCTTGCTGCGCGATCCCAAGCTGGCCGCTGATCTTGCGGAGAACGCTCACCTCGCGGCGCGAAAATACACCTGGGAATTCGTCCGCGAGCGCTGGCTTGCGACGTATCGCGGGTTGTAAGTTTGCAATGCTATGTCTCAGTGACTCTGCGGTGGGCTTTGACTCTGCTACCGCATCGACTCTTCAATTTCCGAGATCCAGTTCGGACGCTTGAGCACTTCGCGAGGTTTGGGACCGTCAGCCGCGCCCACGATGCCGTCGCGTTCCATAAGGTCGATGAGGTGGGCGGCGCGGCCGTAGCCGACACGCAATCGGCGCTGGATCAGCGAAGTGGATGCTTTGCCAAATTCGATCACGAGGCGCACCGCGTCGTTGTAGAGCGGATCGTTGTCGTCGGCGGAAAGTTCTCTGGAATCGTCGCCGTCACCCGCGGTACTCTCGCGATCTTCCTTCGGCGTCTCCAGGAATTTCTCTTGATACTGCGCCTGGCCCTGCGCCTTCCAGAATTCGACGACGGCAGCAATCTCTTTTTCCGTGACGTATGGTGCATGCAGCCGGTGCACGCGCGCCGAGCCGGAGGGTAGATAGAGCATGTCGCCGCGTCCCAGCAGTGATTCGGCTCCGTTAGCGTCGAGAATGGTGCGCGAGTCAACTTTGGTCGCGACGCGGAACGATACGCGCGCAGGGAAGTTTGCCTTGATCAGGCCGGTGATTACATCCACCGACGGCCGCTGCGTCGCGAGCACCAGGTGAATGCCCACGGCGCGCGCCATCTGTGCCAGGCGGGTGATCGATTCTTCCACATTGTTGCCATCAAGCATCATCAAGTCAGCTAACTCGTCGATAATGATGACGATTTTTGGAAGTGGCCCGTCTTCGGGATTTATCTGATCGCTGAATAAACTCGGCGTGTCATCGAACAGCCGGTTGTAGCTGTCAATGTTGCGGACGCCCTTGGCGGCAAGCAGTTTCAGCCGCCGCTCCATTTCGCGGACCGCGTTGCGCAGCGCGTTGGCGGCGAGTTTTGGTTCGGTAATGATCGGAGTGTAGAGATGCGGCACGCCTTCATAGTTGCCGAGTTCCAGGCGCTTCGGGTCCACGAGCACGAGGCGTACTTCATCCGGCGTCGACTTGTAAAGGATCGACATGATCATGGCGTTGATGGCCACGCTCTTACCGGTGCCGGTTGACCCAGCAATCAGCAGGTGCGGCATGCCGGCCAAGTCTGCGGCCGCGATGCGCCCATTGATGTCCTTGCCCATGGCGATCGTGAGCTTGGATTTTGTGCCCAGAAATTCCTGCGACTCGATATTCTCGCGTAGCCAGATAATTTCGCGCTCGCGATTCGGCACCTGAATACCGACTGTGCTCTTGCCCGGCATGCGCTCGACCAAAATACTTTCAGCGCGCAGCGCTAAACACAGATCGTCGGTGAGTCCGATGATGCGGCTGTATTTGATGCCAGCCTCAGGCTTGAATTCGAAGGTCGTGACTACCGGCCCGGGATTGATCTGCGTGACTTGGCCGTGGACCTCGAATTCCGCATACTTCGCCGTCAAAACCTGGGCGACGAGTTTAAGCTCTTCTTCATTGACGGATTGCTGCTCATCAGGCCGATGCAGCAAACTCGACGGCGGGAGCCTATAGCTTCCGGCAATTCTCGGCAGCGTCGTCTTGGCTCGGACTTCCGTATCGGCGCGCTCGGTGACTTCGATGGCTGAGGTTGTCGACGAATTCTGCGTGGGCGCGACCGCGGAATCGTCGCTATCGTCATCCGCCAACATGCGCTCGATCCCCGTGCGCGGAGCCGAAGTCGCCGATTGTACGCCAGGAATTTCCTGCTCCCTGCGACCCTCTTGCTGCCGCGGAATCTCCGCACGCGCCTGCGTCGGACGCGCGGGCACTAACTGCGCCGTGACCACAGGTTTTTCAGCCCGGCGCTTTTCCAGCTCCTTCTGTTGCCGCTTGCGTTCGCGTTCGTCCTGCCAGTCTCTGAAGCGATCCCTCAGCGCCACAATAAACGCAAACCGCGTCGGTGCCCACACCTCAATTGTCGAGAACGAGAAGGCGGTAGTCAGGTAGAGCGCAACGGCCAGAACCGTAGTGCAGACAATGTAAGCGCCCGCAACGTTAAGGTAGCGGATCAACACATCGCCAACGATGCGGCCGACCAGTCCTTCGATGGGGATGGCGCCCATCCAGCGGAAATGCCCAGGCAAAATCGCCAGCAGCGCGGGCACGAACATGAGCAGCCAAATTCCGCCAAGCGTTTTCGCAATCGGAGTCTGCACCGGTCGCGACCGAAACCAGCGCGCGCCGAGCATGCCGAAGAAGATCGGCAGCAGGAATGATCCGATGCCCCAAAATTGCAGAATAATGTCGGCGAGATAAGCCCCGAAGATTCCGATCCAATTACGCGCCGAGTGCGATCCGGTGAGGATCGACGCGCTGTTCAGCGAAGGATCAAGCGGTGAATACGAGGCGAGCGCAAGGAAAAGGAGGAGCGCGGAGACGCACAACAAAAATCCGACGAGCTCATTCAGACGCCGGTTCCTGGTGGGCGAAAAAACTTTCGAGAAAGATGTCATGTGGCATCGACGGCGTTGGGCAATAACCCACCCAGAGCGCCGCTACGTGGCCAGAGCCTGATAATTATGACAAGAAGCGGCGATTTGGGCAATGCGGGAAACGGGGCGGGGTGGCGAGTTGGGTACGGGAGTAGGGAGTTACAACATAGGCTAGGAATGGGCTAGGTCTTCCGCCAGCGTTCTAGCTGGCGTACGCTAGCGTGAGGAGTAAGCGATGACCGTTACCCTGAATTTGAAGCCGGAACTAGAGGCTGGGCTTTTCGCCCAAGCGCAGGCCAGCGGAATGACTGTGGAAGAATATCTCCTTTCCGTCTGGAAAGAGATTGTGAGATCACACTAAAGTCCAAGGCATCAAAGTCTATGATGCTCGGCTCGTTGCTACCATGAACGTTTACACGGTCGAAAGCGTGCTCACGTTCAATGCTGCCGATTTCAAGCGCTACACAAACATCACCGCGCTCCAGCCCTCTTCGATTCTAGCTTAAGGGTAATAGCGTTACTTGCTCGGAGCAGCCTCTTCCAGCCCGCGGTTCTTAAGCATAGCCTGAGTATTCGGCGGAGCCCCGCGCCAGCCCTCATACATCTTGGCCAGGTCCTCTGTATTACCCCGCGACAGCACCATCTTGCGGAAGCGATCGCCATTCGCCCGCGTTAGCCCGCCGTTCTCGACGAACCACTGGTAGCCGTCATCGGCCAGCATCTCGGTCCAGAGATAAGCGTAGTAACCGGCGCTATATTCGCCTCCAAAAATGTGGCTGAAATAAGTCGAGCGATAGCGCGGCGGCACGTAGCTGACACTGAGATGAGTCCGTTCTAGCGCTTGCTTTTCGAAGTCGTCCGGATTCTGCAACGGAGCGTCGGGAGCCAGCGCGTGCCACTGCATGTCGAGTTCCGCGGCCGCCAAAAGTTCGGTCATGCCGTACCCCTTGTTGAACGTATCTGACTTTCTGAGGCGTGCGACGAGTTCCTCGGGCATGGGATCGCCGGTCTTATAGTGCTTGGCGTAGTGGGTGAAAATCGCGGGGTAAGTCGCCCAAAGCTCATTGAACTGCGAAGGAAATTCGACGAAGTCGCGAGCCGTCGCCGTCCCGGCAAGAGCCGGATACTCTGCGTCGGAAAACATCCCGTGCAGTGCGTGTCCAAACTCGTGGAACATCGTAATCACATCGGTGAACGTGATCAGCTCAGGCTCGCCCGCTGCTGGTTTTGGAAGATTAGCGACGTTATAAACGACGGGCGAAGTCCCCTTTAGCCGCGATTGGCCGACGAACTCCGACATCCATGCGCCGCCGTTTTTATTGTCGCGCTTGAAATAGTCGCAGTAAAAAATGGCGAGGTGCTTGCCGTCTGCGTTGAAGACTTCAAAGACGCGCATGTCCGGCTGGTAAACGGGAATGTCGTGTCGCTCTTTGAAAGTAATTCCATAGAGCTGCGTGGCGGCGTAGAAAACACCGTTCTGCAGCACGTTGTCGATCTCGAAATAGGGCTTCACCTGTGCGTCGTCAATGTCGTAACGCGCCTTGCGAACCTGCTCTGAGTAGAATCCCCAGTCGTAGGCTTGGACCTGAAAGCCGCCCTTCTGCGAGTCGATCACGGCCTGAATGTCGTTGGCCTCGCGCACAGCCTTCGCCGTAGCCGCTGGGACGATCGCGTCCATAAACTGCAGCGCCGCTTCGGGTTTTTTTGCCATCTGATCGTCGAGCTTCCAGGCGGCAAAGCTCGAAAAGCCCAGTAACTTCGCCTTCTGCGCCCGGAGTTTCGCGAGCTGTGCGATGGTGTCGCGCGTGTCATTGGCATCGCCCCGTTCGGCGCGATTCCAGGAACGCTCGAAAATCGCCTGCCGCGTCGCGCGATTGCTAAGAGAAACAAGATCGGGCTGCTGAGTCGTGTTCTGCAGCAGGATCGCGAAGCCTTCGAGCTTGCGATCTTTGGCCGCCTGCGCGGCGGCGGCGATGCGGGATTCAGAGAATCCAGCCAGCGCGGTCTTGTCGGTGGTCACATACGCGCCGGCTTTGGTCGCGTCGAGAAGTTTGGTGTTAAATGCGTTTTGTAGCGTCGAGATCTGTTCGTTGAGCTTCTTCAATTCCGTCTTGTCGGCTTCCGAAAGATTCGCGCCCTCGTGTACGAAGCTGTCGTAATCGTACTCGACCAGGCGCAGTCCTTCGGCATCAAGCTTCAGCGCAGCCCGCTGCTTGTAAATCGCGGCGATGCGCGCGAAGAGTTTCGTGTTGAGGTAAATGAAATCCTGGTGAGCCGCGAACTTCGGAGCCTCAATCGTCTTAACCTTCTGCAGCGTGTCGTTGGTGTTTGCGCCGGTGACTCCGAGGAAGGCCGCTGAAGCGCGATCAAAGAGCCTCCCGGTTTTCTCCAGGGCGACGATCGTGTTCTCAAAAGTCGGAGCGTCCGGATTGTCGGCGATGGCCTGAATCTCGGCCTGCTGTTGCGCCATCCCAGCTTCAAGCGCGGGCTGGTAGTCGTCGTCCTTGATCTTGTCGAAAGGCGGTGCCTCGAACGGCAGCGTGCTGGGCGCGTAGAAAGGATTCGACGGGCCAAATTCAGCCGCTGCGGCGAGCGCGGGGTTGGCGGAGCCGATGGCAATCGTTCCGGCTGCAATCACATTGCTCATAAATATAAGAATAGTCTTTCGCGTGTTGAATGTGGCGCTGAGTCGAGTAAAGCTGATCATGGCGGTTCGCAGACCTCGTCGAATTGATTGTAACGGCAGACTAGAATTTTTTTCGAAGGTATTCAAAAAAGACATAACCAAGCAGCGCGGCGACCACGGCAATTTCAAAATTTGACGCGGTAAAAACATCTTCGACGGCCCAGGCCAAGCCATTCTTCCGCCCCATCCCCGACCGTTCAAATTCTCCCATCAACAGGTTGGCATAAAACAGGAAGGTGATAAAGCCGACCTCGATCACCGCTCTCCAAACATTCTTCTTCATCGTAGTGGCGAAATTGTACAGCGCGGCGTTGATCCCCAAAACAAATCGAGGTGCCCCACGCAAGAAAACCTATCGTCCGAACATCCCCGCCGCCCAAGCCAGCACAACGATCCCAATCACGATGCGATAAATGGCAAACGGCGCAAACCCGCGCCTGCGCACCCATCCCATGAACCAGGCAACCGCTCCATACGCGACGATAAACGACACCACGAAGCCAATCGCGAGGATGACCCACTGATGCGAAGTAATCTCGTGGACGCCAATCGGATTCTCATCTTTGCCAGTCAGCGACTTGAGCAACGTGTAAAGCGTGGCCACTGCCATGGTCGGGATCGACAAAAAAAACGAAAACTCAAGCGCCGCCGCTCGCGACATTCCCATCAACTGGCCCGCTGCGATGGTGGACATTGATCGTGAGGTGCCAGGAAAAACCGCCGACAAGATCTGGCACGCGCCAATCCACACCGCTTGCCCACCGTGGATGTCGTCCATCTTCCATGTGCGAATCGGAGAGCCCGCCGCTCCCGGCCCCGCCTTTTCCCATGGAGCCTTCATCGCGTCGATGACCCACATCACGATGCCGCCAATCAAGAGCGCGGTGCCCATCACGTAACGGCTCTCGAGATTCTTGCCGATCACCTTGGTCAGCAAAAAAGAAGGAATCGCAGTAACCACGAACGCAATCATCACCAGGCTGAGCGGATGAGTCAGCACAGTGCAGTCCTTCTTCTCGCCTTCAGGCCATGTGGAGAAGAGCTTGACGATGTGCCGCCAGAAATAAATTGGCAAAACCAGGATTGCACCGAGCTGGATCACGATCGAATACATCTTCCAATACGGATCCGAGAGAATTCCCGGTTGCAGTAACGCCTCGGCAATACGCAGATGGGCGGTGGAACTCACCGGCAGAAATTCAGTAAGCCCCTCGACAACACCCAGCAGCACAGACAAAAAATAATCGTTCAAGCATTCTCTCCAATCCCAGTTTTAACCCCTGCCGTAGAGACGCGGCAAGCCGCGTCTCCGCCGCCAGCGCCACGCTGTCCTAAGAACCTGCCATGCTGCCGCCAAAAAAGCGTCGCGAATGAATCAAATTTACGGTCCGGCCGGTTGTTTGGCGGCGTCGGCAGGAGACGCGGCAAGCCGCGTCTCTACAGCAAATTCATTGCCGATCACAGAAATTTATTAACCGTCGCGGCAAGTTCATTCGCAGCAAATTCATTGCCCCATGCTGGCCGGCTCCGCGTATCTCCGGAAGAAACTATCTTGCTTCCACTGTGGACGATGATCACCATTGGCCGTGTCGATCAGCAACGCCCTTATGATTTCTTCGTACTTCTCCGCGGCCGCCAAATCTACAGGTTGGTTCACGTCGTCCGACGGCGCGTGGTAGCGCTGTGTCAGCCAGTCTTTGAATAGTTTCCCCTGCTCCGGATTTTCAGGAGCGACTCCCATAATCACCGAAGGCACGCCATGCCGGATGAAGTTGTACTGATCGCTGCGCACGAAAAGATTACGGAGCGGTTCCGGATCGGGCTGAACCTTCACGCCTTGCGATTCTGCAATCGCCCGCGCGCGATCTCCCAGATCGCTGTCGCCCAGCCCAAGCACGGTTAGAAGCTTCAAAGGTACGATCGGCAGAAACATATCGACGTTGATGTCGGCAACGATGGATTTAGGCGCGACCGTAGGATGGGCGGCAAAATACTTCGAGCCGAGCAGCCCTTTTTCTTCGGCGGTGACGAGAATCAGAATTATCGACCGCCGCAGCTTCTCGGGATTTTTCTTAAAGCTCTGCGCCATGTCCAGGACCAGCGCGCTGCCCGAGCCGTCATCCATCGCTCCGTTGTAAATGCGGTCGCCGTTGATTGGCTCCCCGATGCCGATGTGATCGAGATGCGCGGAAAGCACGACGTACTCATCTTTAAGCGAAGGATCGCTGCCGGGCAGTTTCGCAACAAGGTTTGCCGACTCGATTTTGGTGACGTCAACTCTGGTCTTCGCGGCGAGCGAAACGGGCAGAGCGAAGTGCGGCAGCGCCTTCCGGTCTTTGCCGAGAGCGGCGATCTCCGCGAAAGTGTGGCCCGAACCAGCAAAGATCTTCTCCGCGCTCGCCGGGTTGATGGTGACAGTAATCTTCGCGCCCTCGGTCTCATTGAATTCGGGATAATCGAGGTCCATGCTGGGATGAGCGCGGTTGAGCGCAATGCGCGACCATGGAATATCCATCGAATTCGGATTCATCAAAGAAACGATGCCGACAGCGCCTGCGGCGCGCAGCACCTTCCAGCGCTCAGCAGCAGTCTGGTAGTGCGAAGCAAGCGCGCCCGGAATCTCCGCGGGCGATCCTGAGAAGATCACGATAATCTTGCCGCGGACGTCAACACCGGCAAAGTCGTCATAATTCTTTTCAGGAACTTTGAGCCCGTAGCCCACGAACACCAGCGGTGCCTCGACCGCGGGCTCGGGCATCACGCGCGTGCCGATGATGGCGTCCTCGCCGAGCGTGAGAGCTTCGCGCTTGCCATCGTGAATCAGCGCCAGGCTGCAATCTTTTTCGACGATCTGGCGCGAGACAAACTTGACGGGCTGGTAGAAGCCATTCACGCCCGCTGGTTCCGCGCCTGCTTTCTTAAGTTGCTCGATGGCGTAGGCCTGCGCGCCGCGTTCGCCAGCGCTGCCAGTGTCGCGGCCTTCGAGTTTGTCGTCGGCGAGAACCTTGATGTGATCCCACCAGGTTTGGCCGTCGAAATGAGAAGTCGTCTGAGCCGCGGCGGTGATCGCGATGAGCAGCGCAAGCAATGAAATCAAAACCTTAATTCTCATGATCCCTCCCTTTAAACGAAGATCATAAGAATATCAGGAAGGTCTCGGCGGAAGCGCGGTCAGCGCCCAGCTTCAAACCGGTATCCGATCCCACGCAGTGTTTTCAGATAGCGGGGATGGCGAGGGTCGCGCTCGATCTTCTCCCGCAACCGCCGCACAAATACGTCAATCGACCGCGGAGTCACGAACGACCCTTCCTTCCACACCGCATCAAGCAACTGGTCGCGAGTAAACACGCGCCCGCGGTGGCGCACCAGATACTCCAGCAATCGAAACTCACGCACTGTCGTAAGCACCGTACGGCCCTGCACCCGCACCGTCATCGAAGCGATATCGATTTCCAAATCGCCCAACAAAATAATTTCCTCGCTGGGAGCCTCCGGCTGCACTCGCAGCACATTGCGCACGCGCGCAATCAGCTCACGAGGACTGAATGGTTTTGTAATGTACCCATCGCCACCGGCGTCGAAGGCCTGTAAACGATCCGGCTCCTGGGTTCTGGCCGAAAGAAAAATTACTGGCGTCTTCCCCAACCGTTCGTGTTGCCGGATCTGACGGCACAGATCGAACCCGCTGATCCCGGGCAACATAATGTCGAGCAGAAACAGTGCAGGCTGCGACATCACCGCCATCGACACCACCGGTGCCCCGGAGAAAAATGTCGACACTTCAAATCCCGCGGTCCGCAGGTTGTGTTCGATCAAGCGCGACACATCCGGATCGTCCTCCACCACATAAATCAGATCGGGAACCCGGGTTTTGTGCGTCGTCTCCATACCTTCTGTGGTCAGAACGAGAACCTCGCGTGGCTACCAGTCAGATTGCGGTAGTCTCAAACTGAACACTAGCGGCAATGTGTTGCGGCAATGTTGCGCCGGTGTTACAGATTGGTTAATTTGTTCGGCGCAGTCGTCACGTTCCAATGAACTTCCCGATCCGGTCCCTCCGTGATCCTCTGTCTCCCTGCGTCCTCAGTGGTGAAGCTCTTTGTCAGGCACGGCATCGCGGCTTGCTGGATTGGTCGCGAACATTACCCCGAACATTGCCCCGAACTTTGTCCCGAACTGTGTCCCGAACTTTGTCCCGAACTTTGCTCCGACTCGGCCCAGGCGTTACACTGCGGATATGAATACGACGAACCAACCGAATGTAAAGTTTGTCCAGACCGCCGACTACCGTGAGGCCTACGCTAACAGCGTGCAGATCCGGGTGAACGTCTGGGATTTTTTCCTGGTCTTCGGAACCATGCAGCAAAGCTCGGAGACGCAGGTGGAACTGCGCAATTTTCAAGGCATCTATCTGAGCCCGCAACAGGCCAAGGCGCTGATGGCGCTCCTGCAGCAGAACGTGCAGAACTACGAGTCCGCTTTCGGCGAGATCAAACTTGATCCGCGCGCTCCGGGCGGCCCCGTTCACTAATGGCGACGCGGTCGTCGGAGCGTTCCAATCCGAAATCAAAATCACAATCGGTATCCTCCGCATGGGCGGAGCAGTTGCTTCTGTTCGCTCTTTTGTTTGTGGGATTGATGCTGCTGCACGCGCCTCTGTTGCGCCTGCCCTATTTTTGGGACGAAGCTGGCTATTACATTCCCGCGGCGCGCGATCTGTTTCTCACTGGCGCGCTCATCCCGCATTCCACCCCATCGAACGCGCATCCTCCGCTGGTGATGGCGTGGCTGGCTCTGGCGTGGCGTGTTTTCGGATACTCCACGCTGGTCACGCGCACGGCAATGCTGGCGCTGAGCGCGTTCTCGCTGGTGGGACTATTTCGACTTTCGCGGATCGCCGCCAATTTTCCAGTGGCGTGGGCCACGACTGCGCTGGTCGCGGTCTATTCCGTTTTTTTCACGCAGAGCTCGATGGCGCAAGTCGACTTGCCCGCGGCCGGATTCACGTTTTGGGCGCTGGCGGCGTACCTCGACGAAAACTCGAAGAATCGCTGGTGCAGAGTTGTGCTTTGGTTCTCGCTTGCCGCGCTAGCCAAAGAGACCGCGATCCTGGCTCCCCTGGCGCTGTTTGGCTGGGAAGTGGTAGCGCATCTCATTCGGCCTCGCACAAGAGCAACGCAATGGGGA
>JAYUJG010000231.1:0-11483 GCA_043765355.1 Acidobacteriaceae bacterium
ACATCTCTTTAACCCGATATCACGCTAGAGTTTAGGGGTATGATCAGCCAATCGGGCGACTGGGGGGCAGTTGTGAACAAGAATGTATCTTCGGCGATAGCGGTGGCAACCACGGAAGCGGTTCCGGCGAGTTTGGAGCGGATACTGGTGATCGAGGATGATCGCGCCGTGCAAAAAGCGCTGAAGCGCCTCTTTGAGAGCGAGGGCTTCACCGTCGATATCGCTGGCAATGGAGCCGCCGGTCTGGAGATGTTTCGGGCGGCGGCGCCGGCGCTTCTCGTTCTCGATCTGAGTCTGCCGGGTACACCGGGGCAGGACGTGTGCCGCGAGATTAGCCAGGCGTCGCCATCGTTGCCGATCATCATTCTCAGCGCGCGGACGGAAGTGGTGGATAAAGTTCTGTTGCTGGAACTCGGCGCGCACGACTACGTGACCAAGCCGTTCAGTCCTCGCGAGCTACTGGCGCGAGTGCGGACAGCGATGCGGCGTTCGACGCGAGTTCCGCCGACCGAGACGTTCACGTTTGGCGATGTGAAAGTCGATTTCACGAAGTTGGAGTTGTGGCGGGAAGGAAACGCGGTGCAGTTGACGTCGCAGGAATTCAAAGTGCTGAAGTTCATGATCCAGAACGCGGAGCGTGTGTTGTCGCGCGAAGAGTTACTCAATCATGTTTGGGGATATCGGAATTATCCGAGCACGCGAACGGTGGACAACCACATTTTGCGACTGCGGCAGAAGCTGGAAAAGGATCCCGCGAACCCGTTGCATTTCCGTACGGTGCATAGCTCGGGTTATAAGTTTGTGCCGTGAGCTTCGAGCTACGAGCAAACTGACCATGATTGCTCATAGCTCGAAGCTCATAGCCCCCCGCTCGCAGCTCAGTAGAGACCGAGGTTTAACCATGGGTGGAATTCGGTTGCGGACGAAGTTCCTGCTTTCCATGGTCGCGGTGTCGGCGGCACTGACGTTTACGACTCTGCTGGTCGTCCGGCACACCGTACAGCAAGAGGTGCGCCTTGGGATTGAGCGCGACCTCGAAAATTCCGTTTCCGCATTCCACAATCTTCAGAAACAAAGAGAGGTCATGCTCGAGCGCTCGGCGGCGCTGCTGGCCGACTTGCCCAATGTGCGGGCGCTGATGACCACACGCGATACCGTCACCATCCAGGACGCATCGCGGGAATTATGGAAGCTGGCGGGCAGCGACTTGCTGCTGCTGGCCGATTCTTCGGGCAAGGTGATGGCGCTGCAGGCGACTGCGCAGGAGATCACGGTTCGTCAGGGGCAGGACTTCTTTTCGCGCGTGGTGTTGCGCGAAGAAACACGGCACTGGTGGTATGTCGAGGGGCATCTCTACGAAGTGTTTCTCCAGGATATTTATTTTGGCCCCGTGAGCGGACGCCAGGTGTTGGGATATCTGGTGCTGGGCTACGAAATCGACGACCACGTGGCCCGGGACCTCAGCCGTGTATCGGCAAGCGAAGTTGCGTTCCGCTACGGCGACACGATTGTGCGGAGCACGCTGAAGCCTGCCCAGGAATCGCAGTTGCTGCGCGTGCCGCTGCGAGTGGCGACCGGCGGGCCGCCCCAGGGGGATCAGATCCGGTTGGGCGAGGAACGCTTTCTGGCCACATCGGTGGACTTGCCCACTCCCGGCGCGCCAGCGCTTAATCTGTGGGTGCTGAAGTCGTTCGACCAGGCAACCGCATTTTTGAACAGCCTGAACGAGTTGCTTTTGGCGCTGGGACTAACCGCCGTACTCGCGGGTAGTCTGCTGGTATTTCTGATCTCGCACACCTTCACTCGTCCGCTGGAAAATCTGGTGGGTGGCGTGCGTGCGCTGGAGCAGGGAGACTACGCCTATCCACTGCATGCGCAGGGCGGAGACGAAGTAGCGGAGGTAACCCTGACCTTCGACCGCATGAGGAAGAACCTGCAACGGACGCAACGCGAGTTGCTGGACGCGGAACGGCTGGCGACAATCGGGCGGATGGCTAGTTCGATTTCGCACGATCTGAGGCATTCGCTGGCGGCGGTCATGGCAAATGCCGAATTTCTTTGTGAGAGTAATCTGACGCCGGGGCAGCGCGAAGATCTTTACGCGGAAATTCGCATCGCGGTCAATCAGATGACGGAATTGATCGAGTCGCTGCTGGAGTTCTCGCGCACGCGAGAGTCGTTGCGTCCTTCCTATGGCGACGTTCGCTCGGCGGTGGATCGCGCGGTGCAGGGCGTGAAGGCACACCCGGAGTTTCAGCGCATCAAGTTTCGAATTTCCGGCGAAGGATCGACCGAGGGCTGGTTCGATTTTCGAAAGCTGGAGCGGGCCCTGCTCAACTTGCTGCTGAATGCCTGCGAGGCGGTGCCGTCAGGTTCCGGAAAAATCGATATCGAGCTCCGGCGGGTAGACGGCACGCTGGAAATTCGCATCGCAGATAATGGCCCTGGAATTCCAGACGCCATCCGCGAACGCCTTTTCGAGCCGTTTGTGAGCCACGGCAAGGAAAATGGCACCGGCATGGGATTGACGGTGGTGCAGAAAATTCTTCAGGATCACGGAGGCGATGTTGCGGTGGAGCAGACGTCGCTTTCCGGCACCACGTTTCGCCTGAAACTTCCGCTGAATCCCGCAGTGGAAAATGCTCTGGCAGTCCGGCATGCGACGTAAACGTCATCATGTAACAGTCATAATATTCTGTTGAGAATCCATTACAGGCAGAGTTGAGTTGCAGGCTCGAAGTCCATATTCGAGGTGCACGGCGAAGTGCATACTCGATTGTCCGAAGGCGGCAGGAGGCGAAATGACCGAGAAATCCAGTTCCAAATTTGTGCGAGGCAAGTTGGCCAAGGCGAGTCCGACTCTTGTCCTTGCTCTCCTTCTTACTCTGAAGATGGTCATAGCATGGCCCACTCCCGTCGCCGCGCAGGAAAGCGCGAATCAGGTCGCGCCGTCTTTGCCCGGCTCCAATGCAGCGCCGGGCGATGACTCGGTTCGGGAGCTACGCGACCAGGTGCGAGAGTTGCAAGCGGCGGTCGCAGGAATGCGTTCCGATTGGCAGCGCGCCCATGAAGAAACCGTCGAGCTGCGTCGTGAATTGGACGAAATGCGCGCCGGATCAGTGCCACAGAAAGCGCTGCTGAAAGAAGCAGTAGTGAAGTCTGAGAGCAACATCGCTGCCACGGCGGCAAGCCCGCAATATGGATCACAACCCGGCGCGGAAGCTGAAGAGGATCAAAAGCAAGATCGTAAAAAGACCGAACACACGGCCAGTCTGGATGAGGAATACCAACTGCTAAGTGGCAAGGTTGACGATCAATACCAGACAAAAGTGGAGAGCGCGTCTAAATACCGGTTGCGACTGTCGGGCATCGTCTTGATGAACCTCGTCAGCAATCAAGGAGTGGTGGATCGGATCGATCTTCCGTCGCTTGCCTATCCGCGGCCCGCGGGTGATTCCGGAGGCAGTTTCGGGGCCACGCTGCGGCAGTCGGAAATCGGATTCGAAGTGTTCGGGCCGACCTTGGCTGGAGCCAAAACCAGAGCCGATCTGCAACTCGATCTGGCGGGCGGTTTCCCAGCGGTTCCCAACGGAGTTAATTCCGGACTGCTGCGGCTGCGGACCGGCACGATGCGCATGGAATGGGCCCACACTTCGGTAGTGGTCGGCCAGGACGCGCTCTTTTTCTCGCCGACCTCGCCGACCTCTTTCGCCACGCTCGCGGAGCCCGCGCTTTCCTACGCGGGAAATCTGTGGGGCTGGGTGCCGCAAATACGAGTCGAGCATCGAGTCGCGTTGGGCGACGAGTCGAGCTTGCTGTTTCAGGGAGGAATTCTTGATCCGTTGAGCGGCGAAGCCGCGGTGGACGGAACTTACCGACAGGCCGGTGCAGGCGAGGCATCGCGCCATCCAGCATTCGGCTCTCGTATAGCGTGGACTCGGAATGTCTACGGGCAGCCGTTGCGCGTTGGGTTCGGGGGCTTCTACAGCCGCCAGGACTACGGTTTCGCGCGAACCGTCGATGGTTGGGCCGGGATGACCGACCTCGACCTCCCGCTCAGCCGCAGGCTCTCGCTGAGCGGAAAGCTGTATCGTGGAAGAGCCATCGGCGGATTGTACGGCGCAACGGGACGCAGTGTGCTTTTCAATGGCGATCCTAGTATAGCGGCGACGCAGTTCATCGGGCTGAACTCGGTGGGTGGCTGGGCGCAATTAAAATACCGGCCCACGAACAAATGGGAAGTCAATGGTGCCTTTGGTACGGACAATCCGTACGGCGCGGACCTCAAATATTTCCGCTATGTACAAGCCTACGGAAACCAGGCCTTGGGTAGAAATCAGGGCGGCTTTGTTAATGTGATTTACCGTCCCCGATCGGACCTGCTGTTTTCCGCCGAGTATCGACATCTGACAACCTATATGATCGACGGTTCGGGGAACGGCGCGGGCCATCTCAATCTGATGATGGGTGTTCTTTTTTAAGCGGAGCGTGTGGTTGGGCTTTGATTCGGCATCCGACCAAGAGCGTCACCCCAGAGATCACAGGGCAACAGAGGGTCACAGAGGAGTTCACCAGCTAAGATAGGCCATCAACTTCTAGTCGGCTAGCATGAGTCGGCGAGCACGAGTCTGCAGGCATGAGTCAACGATGAGCCATAGAAGGGTCTGGATCTGGGTCGCGATGTTGTCGGTCGGCGCGGTCGGGTTGAGCGCGCAGGGCGCGACTACGACTACGACGGTGACGGTGCACGGGCGGGTCGATGCCGCCGGTAAGCGGCCTACGGGCAAGACGCGGCGCGGAATTCCGGGGACTGTGGTGTGGCTGACTCCGATTGCGGGCACGGGAGCCGACCCGATCACAGCGCAACCCGATGAGTCGCCGAGCCCGGCGACAAACCCGCGGTTAGTCCAAAAAAACAAAAGTTTCGAGCCGCACATTCTCGTAGTGCCTGCAGGATCGATGGTCGAGTTCCCCAACCGCGATCCTTTTTTCCACAATGTTTTTTCTCTCTTCGAAGGGAAGCGCTTCGATCTTGGCTTGTACGAGGCGGGCACTTCTCGGATGGTCCGTTTCGACCGCCCCGGAATCAGCTACATCTTCTGCAACATCCATCCCGAGATGAGCGCGATCGTGATCACGATGGCGACGCCATTGTATGCCATTGCGAGCGCGGACGGCCAAGTTACGCTCGCTGCCGTTCCTTACGGACGCTATATGCTGCACATCTGGAGCGAGGGCATGGCTCCAGAAAATGCGCAGCCGGTCACCCGCGAAATCACCATCGCCGAGAACGCCACGTCTCTCGGAGTGATTCGCGTTCCCCAAGCCAACGGGCAGCGCATGGCGCACAAAAATAAGTACGGCCGCGAGTACGATGAACCCACGCCCGACAACTCGATCTATCAGCAGCAACGCTAGATCAGAATGGGTCATAGCAGAAACGACTGACGCAATGAAAATCGACAAATTGCTGAAGCGCTACCGCATCGGGCGCGGAAAACATTTTCGTCTGAAGGATCACGATCCCGCCGACACGCACGGGCTGGGCTCGGACTTGAAGGCGCAGGCAAAAGAATTGCTCGCAAACGGCGTTAAGGAACTCAGCCGCCTGCAGGATATTCTCGCTGCCCAGGATCGCTGGGGCCTGCTGCTGATCGTTCAAGCCATGGACGCCGCGGGAAAAGATGGAACAATTAAGCACGTCATGTCGGGCGTCAATCCGCAGGGGGTCGACGTCTGGTCTTTCAAAGCGCCGTCGGCGAAGGAATTAGACCATGACTACCTCTGGCGAACCATGCAGTGCCTGCCCGAGCGCGGCCATATCGGCATCTTCAACCGTTCGTATTACGAAGAAGTGCTGGTGGTGCGTATCCATCCCCAGGTTCTGGAGAGCCAGAAACTTCCGAAGCCTCTGGTCACGGAACACATTTGGCAGGAACGCTTTGAAGACATCAACTGTTTCGAACGCTATCTCACGCGCAACGGAATTGCGGTGGTGAAAATCTTCCTGCATCTTTCAAAGAAAGAGCAGAAGCGGCGCTTCATGGAGCGACTCGATACGCCGGACAAGAACTGGAAATTTTCCGCCGCCGATGTATGGGAACGCGAGCGCTGGGACGACTATCAGGAAGCCTACGAAGACATGATTCGCCACACGGCAAGCGTACATGCTCCGTGGTACGTGGTGCCGGCGGACAACAAGTGGTTCACGCGGCTGGTAGTGTCGCAAGCGGTGGTAGAAGCGTTGAAGGGGATGAACCTGAAGTATCCAAAGATAGGCTGCACGGAAAAAGCCGCCCTGGCCGAGGCGCGCAAACAACTAGAAAACGAGTGAATTTGATTTTCGTAGCGCCGCCGTCTCGGCGGCTGTCCGGGGGGCGTCCTCGCCCGCCGCGTCGCCAGCGCAACGATTGCGGCGGGTCGAAATTACGCATTTTTATCTTGCTTTTCTGGTGGAGAGCCGGAGGTCTTGTGCTGCCCTCCGCGTCACCCTTGCCGAAACTTCCGCGGGCGGGACGCCCCCGGGACAGCCGGCAGGATGCCAGCGCTACTCACTTCAAAACTAATCACTTCAAAACCACGGGCAGCACCTGATCGTAGGGCTGTATGGTGACCGTCAGCGATTTTCGCCGGTCAAAGGCTTCTTTGGTGACTTTGAAGCCGACGATGATGGTTCCTTTCTGTGCGGCTCCCGCCAGCAGCTTGGCTTCGGGTGAAATGGGCGGCTCGGAACTTTCCTTCAACGCCGGAAATCCCTGAAAGTAGCGGTCAAGGTCCACCATCGAAGCGGCATCGTCGTCGAAAGTCTTGCCGTCGTCGGTCGTCAGCTGAGCTTTGATCGTGTGCACCCACAGCGGGTTGTCGGTGGCATTCCGCAGAGTGAGCGTAATCGCCGACAGAATCATATTCTGGCCCGGAACCTCGGCGGCGGCTACGAAGTCGATCGCTCCTGCGCCCTGCGGTTTCGGCCGCTCCTGGAACGCAAAGAGTCCCACGATCGCAGCGACGGCGGCGATGCAGATCAGGACAATGCCCGTGGGCGGAAGGTTACGTTTGGCGGTTCCGAATTCGTCGCCGATGTGGAATTCCGTGATGGGCTCTGGAGTCGGCGCGGCGCTTGGAGCGGGCGAGGGCGGGGCTGGATCGGACATGGGGAGATTGTAGACGACTATTGTAGACGACTTAGGACGCATGCAGTTGGTATGCGGTTATCAGCAGCGGGCCCCCGCGCCTGGACCCTCCCCTACGTTCGGTGCCATGACTTTGGTTACCTTGCCGGACGTGACGGATGCTGCGACGATGCGGAAGATTTCCTTTTGGAGGTACTTAGCGGTGAAACGTAAAACTCTCTTTACCGCGTTGGCTTGCGCGTTGCTGACCTTCAGCATGCTGGGCTGCGGAACGACCAACCATTTGCAGTCCATCCAGCTATCGACCTCGAACGCGATCGAAACCCCGGGAAGCACGCTCGACCTGAAGGGTATCGGCGGGACGCTTCAGCTCTATGTATGGGGGAACTACAGCAGCGGCAAGCAAAGGCTGCTAAATAACGTGGGAGGGCTGTCGTACCAAATCTCGATCACCCCGAATAGCATGGTATTGAGTGGCGGCGGCTACGTTCCACTGACCGCGTTGCCGCCGAATACTGTCGAGATGTCCCCAAACGGCCTACTGACGGCCACCACCCCGTTTGCCTGCACGTGGATCAATGAAGCGATGCCGCCCGCGACGACACCCGCATGGGCCGTTGCCGGTTCTTACACAGTTACGGCCACCTATTCGGGGTCTACTACCCCGCCAGCGTTTGTTGTCCTGGCCTCCGCAGTGGGTATCGCCGACTCCACCAACCCAAGCGGAGCCTGCGGTCCGTAGACTTGACCATTTCCTGAGGTTCGATCATTCGCGGGGATGGCAGGGTTATTGCCGTCCCCGTCTCCGTTTTTGGTCCACGCCTCAATCGGGGCACACAGCCCTCCTTTGTCTCCAATCTGGCGCCCGTTGAGCCTCCTGCCAAAAACCCTTATAATCCTGAGTTTGCGCCGCAAGCGCGATCTTGCCTATGCCCGTCAGTCCCTTGAATGAAGTCGTGCCCGGATGAAGGTTCGCACCGGCATTGAGGTGTCGAGCCAGTCCGACATTGGCTGCCAGCGCCAGAATAACGAAGATTCTCTTGGCTATTGGGAGCCCGAGGACGACCTGCAGTTCCTGCGCAAGGGGCGGGTGGCCATCGTAGCGGACGGCATGGGGGGCTACGAAGGCGGTCAGGAAGCGAGCCGTCTGGCCGTGGAGACGGTGGTGGCGATCTATCGCGACTTCCCCGGCGACGACCCGCAGGAAGCGCTGACCGTGGCTGTGCAAACCGCCCACGAGCAGATACGGGAATACAGCTTCGCGCATCCGGAGCTGCGAGGCATGGGAACCACCTGCACGGCGGCGGCGATAGTTCGGGACGAACTGTATTTCGCGCACGTCGGCGATTCGCGACTCTACCTGGTCCGCGACGGCGAGATTACGAAGGTAACGCGGGACCACTCCTATGTAGGGCGGCTGGTGGAGTCGGGAATGATCAGCCCAGAAGAGGCGGAAACGCATCCACAAAGAAACATATTGACGGCGGCTTTGGGCACCAACCCAGACCTGATTATGGATTCGCCCGCGGCACCGCAATCGTTGCGTGCTGGGGACGTGCTGCTGATCTGCACCGACGGACTCTGGGGGCAGGTGCGCGACTCGGAGATTCTGGACGCGGTTGAGAACAAGAGCGCGGAACAGGCCGGTCATGAATTGATCGATCTGGCCCGGGAACGCGGCGGTCCGGACAACATCACGGTCCAGATTTTGCGACTGCGGTGATGCTGGTTCGATCCTGAAAACCTTCACTCGCTCTTCCGCTTTCCGGCAAATTCGTTTCTAATGCTTCCTGATGATTCGCACACTGGCTTTATTGGGATTCACTCTCTTCTCGCTCGTGGCTTTTGCGGCCGACAAAGACACGGATACTGACCGTCTGATCGCCGAGGCACTCAAGTCGTCGCCACTCGAAGCAAATCTTCGCCGCTTGACCGATGAAGTTGGCGGACGTGTCCCCGGAACTCCTGCCTTTCAGCGCGCCGTGGACTGGGGCGTCGCGGCGTTCAAAGATGCTGGCGCCGACAGCGTGCATACCGAAGAATTTACCATCCAGCAATCGTGGGCCGAAGGCGCGACCGAGATGACAGCGTCGCTCTATTCCGGAACCACGTTCCCCGTCGATGCCGTGTCGGTGGCGTGGGCTCCGGTTCTGACGACCGCGACCCATGTGCCCATCGTCGACGTGGGAGACGGCTCCGCCGCCGAGTTTGCCAAGGTGGGTGACATTGCGGGAAGACTTGTACTGGTGCATACCAAGGTGCTCGCAACCTGGGACGATCTATTTGGCGAGTACGAGCGCGCTCCAGCGATCATCGAGCTCTCGGTGAAAGGGAAGGCCAGGGCGATCGCATTCATGGCCACGCGCGAGCACAAGATTCTGTTTCGCCACACGAATTCGGTGAACGGCGAGATCGACGCGCTGCCGCAGCTGATCGTGGCGCGAGAAGACGGCGAGCGTATCGCCCGCTTGCTGGCGTCGGCGCACCCCGTATGGGCGAATCTGTCGATTCCGAACAAAATTGGTCCCGCGTTTAAGACCTGGAACGTGGTCGCGGAAATTCGCGGCAGCGAGAAGCCTGGCGAGTTCGTTGTGTTGGGCGCGCATCTTGATTCATGGGAACTGGGAACAGGCGCGCTCGACAACGGCTGCAACTCCGCGCTGGTGGTCGATGCCCTGCGCGCAATCAAGGCCTCGGGATTGAAGCCGCGCCGCTCGATTCGCTTCATCCTGTTTTCCGGTGAAGAAGAAGGCCTGATTGGCTCCCGGGCCTACGCAGCGGCGCATCGCAGCGAACTCGACAAGGCCGTCGGCGTGGTGATTTTTGATTCCGGCACGGGAAAAGTCACCGGCTTCTCAACCGGCGGCCGCAAAGACACGATCTCGGCAGCGGAGTCGATGTTGGCGCCGCTTGTGCAATTTGGCTTTGAGGCTGCGAAATTGGCTGCGACGGCTGAATCCGGCACCGATCATTTCGACTTCATGCTCGAAGGCGTGCCTACATTCGTTGCCGATCAAGCCGAAGCGAATTATCTGGAAAATTATCACGCGACCACCGACACCCTCGACAAAGTAGATTTTCCGCAACTGAAGAAACATGTGGCCGAAGCGACGGCATTCACCTTTGCGCTGGCAAATTCTTCCGACCGCATCGGTCCCCGCCTGAGCCGCGCCCAGATCGAGGAAACCTTGCATGAGACCCATCTCGATCAAGAGATGAAAGACATGGGTATGTGGGACGATTGGGCCAACCGGAAGCGGGGAAGGGCGGAGTAGACCTCGGCCTCAGGTTGCATCCCTCGTCGAATGGATCTTCCTTGCCGGTGCAAAGGCTCTAGCGCCGATTGTCCGTGACCGGCTCGGGATGAATCAACACACGGAATAACTCCGGGGCATCGTGTTTGAAGCGGATTTCCAGGGACGTCTGCACATCGTGCACTCGCGACAGAGCCATGTCATCGGGGAGAGTGCAATGACAGGAAACATAGAGTCTCCCTCCTACTTTTTTGAACTGGAACTCGTGCACGTCCATCACTTCTGGAAATTCCTTCACAATTTTCTTGAGCCGTTGTTCCAGTTGCGGCTCGCGAACAATTTCCTCTCCCGTTTCAATCGTCGCCGGCTCGCTTTCAATATGAGTCAGGATGGTCGCAATCTCAGGAATCTCCGTGCGCATCTCGGTTTCAAGCCGGGTGACTTCGTCGTGTGCTTGCTTCATGGTTAGTTGCTCGCCAAGTTCGAGGTGCTGCTCGACGTGCAGCTGGCCCTTGAGATCCTGCACGCTCACGTCGTGCACGTTGAAATTGTGGCGAGTGGCGACGGCGCGGATGCGGTCAAAAATGTTTTCCGTCCCGCGCGCGCGCGGGACGGAGTGCACCATGACGTCGGCGTCGGGCAGAATCTCGCGCACTCGCGAAGTGACCGCGTCCACCACTTGCTCGGAACGCTGGAAGGTGAAATTGCGTTCGAGTCCAACGGAGACATCGGCGAAAAAACGATTTCCCGCTTTGCGGAAGCGAACACGCTCCACTTCCAGCACGCCATCGACAGTTCTGATTCTGTCGAGGATGTCGCTGCGCACGCCGGTGGGCGCGGCATCCAGAAGCGCATCGACCGTTCGGCGCGCCAATCGCCAGCTCACGGAAATCACCACCCCCGCAACAAATAGTGCCGCCACGGGATCGGCCTGCCGCAGCCACGCCACCTGATAGCTGCGCCCGATCCAGACCAGTGCCAGACCTACGATCACTACTCCACTCGACCAGATGTCGGTGGAAAAATGCAGCGCGTCCGCCTCCAGGGCCGGACTGTCGTACTTGGCGGCGATGCGGCCCAGGGCGCGCGAGCGCCATGC
>JAYUJG010000232.1:0-3039 GCA_043765355.1 Acidobacteriaceae bacterium
TTTTCTTCGCGCACGTACTTGCGCAGGATGCGCGGGAAAGTGCCGTACGCGCGCGGGTGCGGATGCTCCTCGCCGAGAATTCCTTCTGGGGCAGTGCCGCCGGAATCGTTGTCGACGGAAACCCACGGCTGCTGCAGCGCCAGCGCGACGTCGGATTCCGACATGCCGAACACCGCGCAATGGGTGTACGCCTTGTCCGCAATAAGCAGATCGAAGAGCGCGTCCATCGGATCTTTGTTCGGACCTTTGTTCATGATCTTCGCGACTTCGGGAAGGCGTTTGCCCTGAAATATTTTCAGCGTCGGATTCTGTACGTCGGTGATCATCACGTCCTGCGGCCCGCTGATCTCATCCCACTCGTTGTCCCAGTCTTTGGACGGCGTCTCCATGTCTTTGCGGATGCGGGCGCGAGTGGTGGGATCTTTTAACCGCTCGATCAATTTGGCGTCGCCGCCGTCATGCGCCCACGGCGGGACAAAAGCCGACATACTGTTGGACCAGGCGGTGTAGGCGTAGGTATCGGCCGAAACGTCAAACCCCTCGGCACGCGCCTTGTTGACCCGCGCGATGAGGTCGGGCATCCGCCCCCAATTGGCTTTGCCCGCCACTTTGAAGTGCCATATCTCGACGGGAATGTGAGCCTCGCGCCCGATGCGCACCGCCTCGTCGATCGATTCGAGCACCGCGTCGCCTTCGCTGCGTATATGAGTGGCGTAGATGCCGCCGAATTTCGAGGCCTCCGAGGCGAGTGCAATAATCTCTTCGGTTTTCGCGTACGGAGCAGGCGCGTACTCGAGCGAAGTCGACACTCCGACCGCGCCGCCGCGCATCGCATCGCGCACGAGTGACTTCATTGTTTCGAGCTGCTCGGGAGACGGCTGGATGTCGGCATCGCCAAGCACCATCCGCCGCACCTGGGTCGCGCCGACGTAACTAGCGAGATTGATCCCCATCCCTTGCTTTTCAAGACGCGAAAAATATTGTCGAAACGTGCGCCAGTCGGGATTGACCTTGTGATGTTCGTAGCCGGGGCGATCGTTGGCGATGATGGAGTCGTTCAGCGGCGCGGCGGACCCGCCTTCTCCCGTGATTTCGGTGGTGATCCCTTGATAGATTTTTGAGGGCAAGCGCGGGTCGACCAGGATGGTCGTCTCCGACTGACCGAGCATATCGATGAAACCGGGAGCGACGACTTTACCCTTTGCGTCCACCGTGCGTTTGCGTTCGGAGGCGGAAAGGTTGCCGATGGCGGCGATGCGTCCGTCGCGTATTCCAATGTCGCCGGAATACCACGGCGAGCCGGTGCCGTCGATGATGTGTCCGTTGGTGATGACGAGGTCGAAGGGAGTGTCGGCGGCTAGTGCACAAGTAAAAGCTGAGAGGATCAGAAGTGCAGCGAGTGCAAGGCGGCGGGGTGAAGGCATGAGTGTCTTTCTCGATCGTGAATGGAAGCCAGATTACGAAGGTTATCTCTAAGAAATCCAACGGTCAAACCATGGCGGGGGATGCGCTCGGATTGCTTGCCGCAAGGGCATATACTGGGGCCAGGATGAAGGCCGCTAAACCACTGACGATGGATTCCATCGATGTGGACAACGACGCCGAACTGGACGCGCTGATGCGGCAAGTACTCGCCGACGGTGACAAGATTTATAAGGCGCAGCGCGAGGAGTCGATCCGGCTTGGCGTCATCGACGAGCAGGGGTGCCTGCTGAAAACTCAACTTCCCGACGACATGCGCGAAGACGCGGACACAGATTTCGGCGGCTGACGTGCGGCGTCCTCGAATGATTGTGATTGCCGGTCCTCCCGGTAGCGGCAAGAGGAGCCGATATTCCAACATGGCTGGAGTCGTTGTTGAAAGGGACCGAGTTCGACGTTGCCAGATTGAGAAGGACTAGATCCCACGCCAACCAGTATCAACCCCGAGACCAGTCCGGAACCGATGCCGCACGCTACTTCTCAATCTTAACGCCCTTCCAGAACGCCACATGACCCTGAATCTGCTGGGCCGCCGATTTGGGATTGGGATAAAACCATGCAGCGTCGGGATTTGTCTTGCCGCCAACCGCGACGTTGTAGTAACTCGCCGTGCCCTTCCACGGACATTCGGTGTGCTTGGCGCTGGCAGTGAAATATTCGGACTGAATCGAGTCGGCGGGAAAATATTGGTTCCCTTCCACTTCGACGGTTTGATTCGATTCCGCGATGACGGTGTTTCCCCAGATTGCTTTGGCCATACGAAGATAGATGACTGCCGCCGAAAGCGGTTTCAAAGATTTGTCGCGACCTGTGCCGGCTTTCGCGAGCGGCCGATGAACGCGCCCAAAGCAATCCACAAAATCAGCGCCACCCACTCCCATGCAGAAAAGCTTCCCGGCACAAACGGGAGAAATTTCATCAGGACCATCGCCACGCCAACCAAAGCGCCGAGCAGAGCGATCAGGCGATCGACGCGCCGCGGTTTCATGCAGAAATATGCGGCGCAGGCCGCGAACCATCCTGTTGCCGACGCTACCGAGCCAACCTCCGAGATTGGAACCAGAATCGCGTTGCCGAGAAACATGCAGAGCCCGGTGGCGACTCCCACCGAGACGACTGCAATCGCTGGAGTCTGATTGCGCGCGTGCACGCCGCCGAGCCGCGAATCGACCAACCCGCGGCGTCCCATGGCAAACAGCAAGCGGCTGGCGGCTACGAAATTTCCGTTGAATACCTTGAACAGCGACAACAAGGCGGCACTCAGAATCAGGCTGACAATCCAGCGCGACCCGACGGCGCGCTCGAAGGCCACTGCCGTCATGAACGGGGTGCCCGTCAGCGAATGCCAGGGCGCGACGAATCCCACGGCGGCGATCACAATGATGTAGAACACTACGCCGACGACAATGGCCGCGTAGATGGCTCGCGAGAATCCCTGCGCGCGAAAATCCGGGTTCGCCTCCTCGGCGGCTTTCGTTACCGATTCAAATCCTGTCATGTAGTACGGGACAATCTGCAGCACGAGCAAAATTGATACGAACGGAGTATGCGTGAGCA
>JAYUJG010000233.1:0-7505 GCA_043765355.1 Acidobacteriaceae bacterium
AACAGAGGTTCGATCAACTCCAGGTTGCGCACCGTTACCGCGTCGAGCACGAGGCAATTTTGGCGTTCGTAGAAGCCGATGCGATCGACATGATCGAGCGTGCCGCGCTGCGTGGAGCGGATGTAATAAAGGATTGCGCCGGCTGCTGCTGCTGCTGCCGGTCTTTCCGACAAGCCAAAACCCTCGAGCGATAGAACACCGAAATGATTTTCGAGAAGCGGAATGGCGTGGTCCGGTGCGAATATCCAGTCGTCCAGGGGCGTCTCAGCCCAGCCGCTTCCGGAAATTCGCACCACGGGTGCAGTGCCGGTGGGAATGTCATCAGCTGTGTGGTGACGGGCGTCCCGCGAGCCTGCCCTGAGCGAAGTCGAAGGGTCTAGCGGAGCGAAGCTCCTTGTCTGCTGCGCCGCAACACGGTCCAAGAGCGGTGCGGAAGACCCATACAACATTTCTTTTGGACGCAATTGTTCAAGTTCTTCTTGAATACGCCACCCAGCCGCTTCGCCCACAAACTCCGTCGCCCGGAACTCCCCGGTGGAAAGATCGAGCGCCGCAAATCCGACTCGATCTCCAACCGTTGCCACCGCCGCCAGAAAATTATTCTCCTCGGCGTTTAGCGAGGAATCGGTGGCTGTGCCCGGAGTGACGACGCGCGTCACTTCGCGACGCACCAGCTTTTTCGCGAGGCGAGCATCTTCGACCTGCTCGCAAACCGCGACCTTGAACCCGCGCCGGATCAGTTTCGATATGTAGCCTTCGGCGGCGTGGTAGGGCACGCCGCACATCGGGATGGCCACTCCCTTTTCTTTGTTGCGAGAGGTCAGCGTGATTTGAAGTTCGCGGGCGGCGAGAACGGCGTCGTCGAAAAATAGTTCGTAGAAATCCCCGAGGCGAAAAAATAGCAGAGCGTTGGGATGCTCCTTCTTAATCGTGCTGTACTGCCGCATCAGCGGCGTCGAGGGCTCGGACATGACAATTTGTGACTGGTAATTTGTAATGTGTAATTTCGTGTTTGGCAATTTCCTATTTCGCAATTCTATGCTGGAACGGCTGCGGACGTCGGCGGCTTGAATCTCGAAAAGGGTTCGAATTGCAAATCACCAATTGCAAATTACAAATTCTTTTGTTCTTCTTACTGCCATGGAACTTCGCAAAGATCCGATCACCCGCTCGTGGGTGATCACTGGCGACGACGTCATCGAGCCCACGCAGCGGTCTTCGGCGTGCCCTTTTTGCGGGCCGGCCGTCGAGCCGATGCAAGTGATCGCCAATATACCCGGAGTGGATGGCGGCCCGTGGTCGGCACGGTCGGTGGTTCATCCGCAAGCGCTCTATCACATCGAAGGCGAGGCCTCGCGACGCGGTGACGGTCTCTACGACCGCATGGGGTCGGTCGGCGCTCACGAAGTTTTGCTGGAGAACCCCCGCCACGACGGCCACATCTGGAACGTCAAGGATATTGAGGTCGAACAGTTCCTGCGTTTGGCCGCGCAGCGAATTCAGGATCTAAAGCGCGACAGCCGCTTCAAGTACATCAGCATTTTCAAAAATCACGGCGAGGCGGCAGGGCAGGAATTCAACCATCCCACTTCTCAACTCACCGCAACAATTTTCGTGCCGCGCCGCGTGCTCTACGAGCTTCGCGCCGGCCGCGAGTATTTCGAAAGCAAAGAGCGCTGCGTGTTCTGCGACATTTTGGCGCAGGAGGAGCGGCAGGGCCTGCGCATCGTCGAAACCCGCGGAGACTATGTGGCTTTTTGTCCTTATGCTCCGCGGGTTCCTTACGAAACCTGGATTATTCCGCGCACCCACGAGTCTTCTTTTGAGCGCACAGGATCATCGCGGGTGGGCAGCTTGACCGATCTGGCCGGACTACTGCTGCGGACGTTGCGGCGCATTCGCACGGTCACGGAGGCGTTCCATCTCGTTCTGCACACTTCGCCCAACAGTCAACATCCCTCGGCGACGCTTGGATATTGGAAAACGCTTGACGACGATTACCACTGGCACATCGAGATTCTCCCGATCATCGAAGCCAAGGCTCGCTCGTACACTTTCAAGGAAGTTTATTATTCTCCGGTGACGTCGGAGACGGCGGTGAAACGGTTGCGCAAGGCGGAGATCTGAGTTGGGCTCCGGAAACCGCCGATTTAGGCAACGACAAAGAGCTTTGACCACAGGGTAGGCAGAGGTGTACAGAGGAGCACGGAGTTGAGTGAGAAATCTCGTAACAGAATTTTGTTGAGACCGGATGGACGAGGGAAAATGCGTCGAAAAGCGATTGTCGCGTTTCTGTTTTCGGTTTGTTGTTTCGCAGTCGCGTCCGCGCAGACTTTTGCTCCGACTCCAACTGAGAAGCAGAAAGTTCTCTGGATGAAGTTGGAGAAATCCATGCTCGACGTTGATCGCAACCTTGACGGGGTGATGGGCGTTGCCATCGTCGATCTCACCGACGGCCACAAATATCTGCTTCATGCCAACGACGTCTATCCGCAGGCGAGTTCGATTAAGATTTGCGTTCTCGCCGAACTTTATCGTCAGGCCCAACAAGGCAAGCTGAAGCTCACCGACCTTTACACTGTCAACGCAGCCGATCTGGTGCAGGACAGCGACATCATGGGCGGGCTCACGCCCGGTGTTACGCAAATTACGTTGCGAGACCTGGCGACGATGATGGTTGCCGTCAGCGATAATTCCGCGACCAACGTGCTGATTGACCGCCTCGGCATGGGCAACGTGAATGCGTTTCTCCAAGGGCAAGGCCTGCGCGAGACGAAGCTCCGCCGTAAGATGATGGACCTCAAAGCGGCCGGCGAGGGACGCGAAAATGTTTCGACCCCGAACGAGATGGCGAGTTTGTTGCAGGCGCTTTATCGCGGCGAGATTCTCAACAAAGAGATGACTGCCGATTTCTTCAAAGTGCTGTCGACGCATAAAGACAGCTGGATTCCACGTGATCTCCCGGACGATCTGAAAATCGCCGACAAGCCGGGCGCGCTCGAAGGCGTACGCAATGATTCGGGCGTGATCTTTGTAGACAAGCGCCCGTATGTTCTCTGCGTGATGACGACCTACCTACATCGCGAGCGCGACGGGGAAGAAGCCATCAGCGAGATTTCACTCGCAGCGTGGAGAATGTTCGACCGCATCGCTCGGGCGAGCGAGTATGGTAGGGTGATTTCGCCGGGGAATAGCAGTAGGTAGGGCGATACGAGCTGTGAGCCGCGAGCTGCGCGCTGCGCGCAAGGGTCCGTGGCGCTAGTAGGTCACGGATGACAGCCAATCGTTTCGTCCGTCTTGATCGTCAGGCCAACTATAATCACCGTAGCGGGTTGGGTCTTGCTTCGCCAGCCCGCAGCACTCAACCATGATGCCCCTGATCTGGCTACGCTTTGCCCTCGTTTGTTACGCTGCGGGATTACTCTATGCGCTGGTCGCACTCACCCGCAGCTCTGAAATCCTGAGCAAAATCGCACTCCATGCTTCTTACATCGGAATGGTGTTTCATTTCGTCTCGCTGACAGAGGCCGTTGTGCAATCCGGGCAGCTCGCTTCAGCGTCGGTGCACAACGCGGAATCGCTGCTCGCATTCCTGATCATGGTTGTCTTCATGGTCGCCTACTTGATCTACAAAACCACTACCCCGGGGATCGTAATTTTCCCACTGGTCTTTCTGCTCACGTTCGTGGCCTCAACCGGGCAGCAACCGCTGGTGTTCGACTCCGACGTGGCGAAAAAAGGCTGGCTGGCCCTGCATATCCTGACAATTTTTGCCGGATACGCCGCCCTATTTTTCAGTTTCAGCGCCAGCATTCTTTACCTGGTGCAGGAACGCGCGCTGAAGTCCAAGAGTTCGAGCGGACTTTTCTCGCGGCTCCCGGCGCTGCAGGTGATCGACGATATTGCCTATCGCTGCCTCATGATCGGATTTCCTTTCATGACGCTCGGCCTGATCGCAGGCTCGGTCGTTGCCGAATCGACTTACGGACGCATCGATTTCTTTGATCCAAAGATTTTGCTTTCAGTTTTGATGTGGGCGGTTTATCTGCTGATGGTGTTCACGCGGCTCAACGCGGGCTGGCGTGGACGCCGCGCCGCTACTTTGGCTAGCGTTGCTTTCGCGGCGGCGGTTGTCGCCTGGATTGCCAACTACTTCAGCGGAATGCATAGGTTCATCGCTTCATGAAACTTCAGCTCATCGGCGTTAATCACAAGACCGCGCCGGTCGAGGTGCGCGAGCGCCTCGCCATTCCAGAATCGCGGCTGGCCGACGCTTGCAAGAGGCTGGCTGAGCATTCCGCCGTTGCCGAGGGAATGATTGTTTCCACTTGCAACCGCGTCGAATTCATCGCCCACATGAAGAACGGCAACGGCGACCTGCGCGACTTCATACGCGAGTATTTCGAAACTGATCTCGGCGCATTTGAAAGTCACCTCTACGAATTTCGTGAGGATGAGGCGATCCGCCACGTTTTCCGCGTCGCCTCCAGTCTTGATTCGATGGTTGTCGGCGAGCCACAGATTTTGGGACAAGTGAAAGAGGCATATGCGACGGCGCGAGCGGTTGGAGCGGTCCGGGCGCAGCTCGATCAGTTGCTGACGCGAGCATTTGCGGTGGCGAAACGCGTTCGAACGGAGACGGCCGTTGGATCGTCGTCGGTTTCGATTGCTTCGGTGGCCGTCGAGTTGGCCAAGAAGATTTTCGGCAGTCTGAACGGCAAAAGCGTATATCTCGTGGGTGCCGGGAAGATGAGCGAATTAGCGGCGCGGCATCTGCTGGCGCACGGGGCTTCGTCCATTTTTGTCGCGAATCGCACCTATGATCGGGCGATCCGGCTGGCGCACAAATTTGACGGGCAGGCGATCGAGTTTAGCCGGCTCTATGACTCGTGCGAGCGGGCCGACATCGTGATTACGTCCACCGGTTCGCCCAGGTTTATTTTTCGTCCCGAACACGGCGAGCGCCTCATGGCGCTGCGGCGCAATCGGCCCATGTTTTTTATCGATATCGCCGTGCCACGCGACGTCGATCCGGCGCTCAATCAGCTGGACGGCATCTTTGTCTATGACATCGACGACTTGCAGCAGGCGGTTTCGTCGCACGTTGCGGATCGCAAGAAGGAAGCGGAAAAGGCTGAGGCGATCGTCAATCGCGAGGTCGAGAAATTTCATGCCCGCCAGCAGACGCGCGATGTCGTTCCAACGATTGTCAGCTTGCAGGAACACCTTGAGACCATTCGTCAGGCGGAGGTCGACCGCGTGCGCGGACGTTTCGGGCCGATGACTGCCGATCAGGAACTTGCGGTTGAAGCATTGACGCGCGGCATCGTCAACAAGATCATGCATACGCCGATCAGCACCTTGAAAACGGCGGCGCGCGATGCGGAGTCGACTACCGTGATCGAACTGGTGCGGCGACTCTTTAATTTGCACGACGAACCGCACGACGGAGAACCCGAAGAACAAGATGCGGCGGTTGTGAAAGCAGCCGCGGCCAAAACGAAGATCGGATCTGACGACTGATGGCGCTCCTGCGTATTGGCTCCCGTGGTTCGCAACTTGCGCTGTGGCAAGCTCATCACGTCTCAGACCTGCTGCGTGCCCAGGGCCACACCGTTGAAATCGAGATCATTAAGACTACCGGCGATAAAATCACCGACGTTCCACTCGCGATGGTTGGCACCAAGGGCATGTTCACGAAAGAAATTGAAGAGGCGCTTGTCGAAAACCGGGTTGATCTCGCCGTCCACAGCTTGAAGGATCTGCCGACGGAACTCGGTGCGGAGTTCGAAATCGCAGCCATTATGAAGCGCGAAGATCCACGCGACGCTTTTTGTTCGGTAGAGTTCGGCAGCATCGAAGCCCTGCCGCAGCGGGCGACGGTTGGCACCAGCAGTTTGCGGCGACAGGCGCAGTTGAAGGCGCTTCGCCCCGATCTCACGATTCATCCGCTGCGCGGCAATGTCGATACGCGTCTGCGCAAGCTCGAAGCGGGCGACTACGATGCGATCATTCTGGCTGCCGCAGGCCTGAATCGTCTTGGCAAAACGCAATTCGTCCGGCAGGTGATTCCCGCGGAGGCAATGACGCCTGCTGCCGGCCAAGGCGCGTTGGGAATCGAAGTTCGCAAGCGCGACGCTGCTACGAAAGCGCTGCTTACTTTTTTGGATGATGCGGCCGCGCGCGCCACGACGACCTGCGAGCGAGCGCTACTAAGCAAGCTCGGCGGTGGATGTCAGGTTCCGATTGGAGCTTTGGCGGAAGTGAAGGGAAACCGCATTCAGCTAAACGCGCTGGTGGCGCATCCCGATGGAACCAGAGTTCTGCGCGAAACTCGCGAGGGCAGCGATGCAGTGCGATTGGGCGAAGAAGTCGGTGAAACACTTCTGCGTCGCGGCGGCGATGTTATTCTCGAAGAAGTGTACGGGCAAGGTTTCGCGCTGCCACAGCAACCGTGAGGCAGGTCTCAGGTGTTAGGTCTCAGGAAAATCCGAGGCTGATCCACGAGGCTAACCGAGCGTCGAGAATGATACGCGAGACTGAGACCTATACCTGACCCATGGAACCTAACGAAAAATGTCCTCTTCGCGGAACCCGGGTCCTTGTCGGGAGGGCTCGCCACCAGGCGGGCAGGCTTTCTACCAGCTTGCGGAGCCTGGGCGCGGGAGTAATCGAAATTCCTTTTATCGAGATTCGCAAGCCGCGGTCGTACGGTCCGCTCGACGGTGCGCTGAAAAACCTCAAGAATTACGACTGGCTGATTCTCACCAGCGTTAACGGCGTCGAGGCGATGTGGGAACGCGCCCGCAAACTTCGCATCACGCGTCAGAAGTTCAAGCATCTTCAGATTGCCGCGATTGGGCCTGCAACCAAGGCGGCGATTGTGAAGCATGGCCTGAAGGTCAAGATGGTTCCTGAAGAATACGTAGCCGAGTCGGTCGTCAAGGGCCTACGCGACAAGGTCAAGGGCAAGCGCGTTGTTCTGATACGAGCCAAGGTTGCTCGCGACGTGATTCCAGAAGAGCTGCGTGCCGCTGGTGCGCTTGTTGATGTCGTCGAAGCTTACGAAACCGTCGTGTCTGAGAAGTCGCGCTCGCGACTGCGAGCGCTGTTGGAAAATGCGGCACGTCGTCCCCATATCGTGACCTTCACCAGTTCGTCTACCGCGAGGAATTTTGCGGAACTGGTGGGCAACGGTAAGGCAGGATCGCTTAGCCGCGTCCAATTTGCTTCGATTGGTCCGGTAACTTCGGCGACGTTGCGCGAATTGCAGATGCCGGTGGCGATCGAGGCTCGCGAATTCACCATGGGCGGATTGATTCGCGCGATTGTGCTGGCTCGCTACGCGGAAGCTTGGGCGTAAATTACTGCTCCTTGGCCTCTGAAACCCTTATTTGGGGATCGATCGTGTCGAGGTACCCCTGCATGCGATCTTTGACGTCGGCCGGCATGCCGGTGAATTCGATGCCATTGCCAACGCCCGGATCGCAGGTCCTGATCACGGC
>JAYUJG010000234.1:0-6716 GCA_043765355.1 Acidobacteriaceae bacterium
ATCGTCGTTATCAAAGATCCAAACATTGGGAAGTTCCCGTAACGCGGTCTTTAGGTTAGCCAAAATGCGCGGAAACCGCGACGCGAGTTTCTCTGTGGGCACATCGTGGCCGCCCTGGCTCACGCGCATGGCGACGCGCGTTTCGGATGTCTCTGGCCCTGATATTCCAATGAAGCACAGCACGACCGTGTACCCTGCCAGCTCTGCCTCTTTCAGGAAACTCAGCTGGGCGCCGGCGGGATCGGAGAAAACGGTCTCGAAGACAAAGCTTTCTCGCTGTTCGACCAACTCGCGTCGCACTACATCCGCGACCTCCGCCGCCGCGTAGGTATTGAGATTCAGTTCTCGCGCAATCGTGTCGGCGTTGACAAAGCGCAGACCCGCGGGCTTCAGGTGCGAATGATAGAAGGTCGTCTTACCCGCTCCGTTTGGTCCGGCGAGCGCGACCACGACGGGACGGCTGTCGAGCGCAAGAGTCTTTGCGAGCGTCATCGCGCGGTCATCGCCCTTTGGCGATTGCCTTTGCCTTGACCGGCTTGAACTGGCGATTTACAAAACGTCCCACCGATCGCCGTCCGTCCGAATCGATCCGTGTGAGCAGGCCCGCCTGTGGCAGATAAGGTTCGTAATGCGGGAAGGGCTGACCTTTGAGGTAGTCCGCAACCCGTTGCCGGCCCTCTGGCGAGTCTACGGTTTCCAGACATGTCGAGAGCGGTCGAGCGGCGGCGCTTCGGCATAGCGCCATCACCTGCGGAGCCTGAAGTAGTTGTTCCACGGCTCGCCCTAAACGCGCCCAGAATTCCACCTGTCCGGCGATCGAGCGTTCCACAACGTCGCCGGCCAGTCGGGCATCAAGCACCAGGCCGTCGGAGAGCTTCACGGGCTGACTCATGATTCTATGGTAGCATATTGCTACCTCCAAAGTCTAGAATTGGTGGGATCGGATCACGATGGTCACGCTGGCAGATATCCAACAAGCCCAAGCTCTCCTCCAGGGCATCGCCGTCCGCACTCCGCTATTCGAGTGGACGGCTCCCACGGACGAACGCAAGCTCTATCTCAAGCTCGAAAACCAGCAGCCCATCGGCGCTTTCAAACTCCGCGGCGCTTACAACAAAGTGGCGACTCTCAACGAAGCAGACCGCCGCCGCGGAGTGATCGCCTATTCCAGCGGCAACCATGCGCAGGGCGTGGCCTATGCGGCGCGGGCTCTGGGCGTCAAGGCGATCATCGTGATGCCGGGGAGCGCTCCCAAGAACAAGCTCGAAGCGACTGCCGCCCTCGGAGCCGAGATCATCACCGTCGGCCCCGGCAGCGAAGAACGCCGTCTGCGCGCCGAGGAACTTGCCGCCGAGCACGGATACGTCATCGTGCCGCCCTACAACGACGAAAAGATCATCGCCGGCCAGGGAACCGTGGCGCTCGAAATCCTCGAAGACCTGCCCAGGGTTGAGACCGTGCTGGTTCCGGTCGGTGGAGGCGGGTTGATCAGCGGCATCGCGGCGGCCATCAAGCTCAGCAATCCTCAGGTGAAGGTCATCGGCGTCGAACCTGCCTTTGCCGCCGACGCGCAAGCCAGCTTCCGCGCTGGACGGATCGTCTCCTTCCCTGCCGAGCAAGTCTCGCAGACGCTGGCCGACGGGCTTGGAACCCAAAGCATCGGCGCCATCAACTTCGAACACATCCGCGCCTATGTGGATGACATCGTCAGCGTGACGGAGGATGAGATACGCGAAGCCATGCGCGCGCTGAGCGCGAACCCACAGACGATCGCGGAGCCCAGTGGCGCGGTCGCTCCGGCGGCATTTTTTTTTCAACCCGGAGAGTTGCCCAAGACCAAGGTGAACGTCGCCGTGATCAGCGGAGGCAATATCGATCCCCAGTTGCTGGCCGAATTGCGCGGTGCCTAGAGAACATCTGATTAAGTATGGGAGTTCCTCGGTGCGAGCCCGTTGCGCTATGGTTTATGGGAGTCTGATGCCCCCCAGGAAGGGGGTCTTTTGAAACCAAGGACTTAGAGACGGTTTTGCGCCAAGTCTTTGATATAAAAGGAGTTAGATGTAAGGTATTTTGTTTTGTTGGAGTTAGAGGAGGGCTGATGCAGTACCGACGAAAAACGTCACCCACAGGGCGCACAGGGGTGCACGGAGGAAAATCTGTCGACCTCGGCTATACAATTTCTAAATTCCTATGATTCGATTTGGTATTGCCGGATTCGGGTTGCATGCGGTGCACCCCGCTCGAGATTGTTGGCGACGGCGGCGTGCTGCGAGCTGACGATGCCTTCCATGTCGAGCGTCCGATTCAATTGGAGCTGTGGCAGTCCGGAAAGCGAGTCACCGAAGAATCGCTATCAAACCACCTCGCCTATGCCCGGCAGGTCGACTGCTTCGCGACCTCCATCGAAAACGGCGGAGTGTTCCCGGTCACAGGAGAGCAAGGCTGGGAGAACCAGCTCATCCTCGATGCTGCCTATCGCAGCCTTTTTTCGGGGAAAAGCGAAGAGGTATCAACCTGGTAAACAACGAGACGGGCACAGCGATTCCGGGCCTCCGGGCAAGCAGATTCCACGCGGCGACACGCGTAAACCCTTCACGAAGAGAACCGCTCTGAAGGAATAGCCCGAACGCCAAATCCCCCGTTCGGGGGCGCTACTGGCACGATCGAGCCAGTAGCAGGCGAGGGTTCCGTGGTAACATGAGTCACCTCGCGACTGGTTACCCACCGGTCGCTCTAGGTTCTGAAAGCGGATCTCCCTAGGTTGCGTTCTCAGCTTGGGACTTCCCCGCTGATTCCGAACCAACAGGGATGAAAACATCGCGTGAGTGGAGCCTGCGGGGTTAAGCTGGAGGGTGATCTCTAGAAAGCGATTGTTTGCTAGTGTGCAGTGGATTGCAGTCTTTGATCACCGATAAGACTGGGAACATGGTTCTAAGTTGTTGATAATAATGACGACATTGGTACCGTTCGCTTTGGAATGACAAGTGCACTAGTCATCCCGGCGACCTATACCCCGGACAGTGTATCCGGGCTTACTTGGGAACACAAAATTTGGAGGGGAGTAACGATGAGACGATTTTTTTTACTTGCATTACTGGCATTGGCGTTGCCAATGGCCGCATGGGCGAACGGGGTTGATCTAACCAACCAGTGGGGTTCAATTGCTATTTCGAACGCGGGCATCAGCTCGCACGGATCGCAACTGACGAGCTGGAGCGGCCAGACGGGCGTTCACGGTTCGGTCACCTTCTCGACCGGCGCTCTTACGAGCGGCTCGCTGCTGAACGGCGGAACGTTTTCATCCACGGGATCGAAATTTGTTGTGGTGGGCATCGGCCAATGGGCAAAGAACTTAACCGGAGCGTCCAAGAACCCCGTCACACTGTTCAGTGGCAGCTTCGTCGGTCCGATTAATTGGACTCTGACGAGCGCTCCTGGTGCCAAGACACTGACCTACACTCTCACGGGCGTGATCCAGGGCATGTATTGGAACGGGAACATCGTGAGTGGTACGGTTACGGAAAACTTCTTCACCAATCACGGGCAGCTCGTCGCCGGTGTCGGACACATTTCTGTTGGCGGCGGGAACCTTGCCGTTCCGGAGCCGGGAACCTTGGGCCTGCTAGGCACGGGACTGGTAGGTATCGCTGGAATGTTCCGTCGCAAGCTCATTGGGACATAGCTCAGGATTCCAGGTTCGCCCAGAACACTCTACTCATGGCCCCGCCGCAAGGCGGGGCTTTTCGTTTCTGGCTCTCATCCGCCAGCCCGCTTTGGATCACGGTTAGAAGTACACTTTCCTCCAACCATCTCGACCTTTCCCTTCCAGGTAATTCCGAAAGCAGGCTGTTTAACTCAACGCGGGCCCAGGGGGGATGAGCGTTTGTTGTGGTGGGCATCTGTACTGCCATCGTTACTGCGGTAACGGGCTGATATGGCTTTGCCGTTGACCTTACCGCGCTCGAAACTTACAGTCAGGCGCAGGGGGAAGTATGAAGGATATCCATGAGGTTTTGCGCCGCAAGCAGGCGCAGCATACGCAGCTGGGCAAGCAGATCGAAATGCTGCAGCAGGCTGCTGAGAAACTCCGTGAAGTCGCGCCCTTACTTGCTGAAAATGACACCGAGGACGACAGCGCGGTGCTTTCGGAAGTGGACGACGAAAACTCCAACGCGATGGCCGCCAAGGCCAGCGCACAATCCTCGCCGGCCGCAGCCAAGCCCGGGCGTAGCACAACTCCGCGCTGGCCGTAGGAGCCTGAAGTAAGGGCAAGGCGCGAGGCGGGAGGGGCTTGATTCATGATATTACAGGCATTGCTGGTAACAAAAGACGACCAGACAGCGGAGACGTTGATTCAGGTCCTGGCGCAGTTCGGGGTCGCAGTTGATCGATCGAACGCGACCGATGTCGCTGCTGCTCGATTGGCGGAGCAGCGCTACGATCAGGTCATCGTGGATTTCGACGAGCCTGAAGCGGCCGCACAACTACTCGAAAGTTGCCGCCGCATGGGTGGCCCCGAGCGCAATCCGCCCGTCAGCGTTGCCCTGTTGCATGATGCCTCGCAGATTCGTTCCATCCTCGGCGCGGGCGCTCATTTCGTGCTCACCAAGCCTGTCAGCCACGAACAAGCGCAAAATACCTTACGCGCAGCTACATCGCTGCTGAAACGCGAACGCCGGCAATCGTTCCGGGTTGCGGTTCAGGCACCGGTTTCCATTCACGTGGACGATAGCAACACGGTCGAGGGCATCCTCCTCGACCTCAGCACTGGCGGTATGGACGTACTGGCGGCCAAGCAGCTTCCGTCGGCAGCCATGGTTCGTATTTCCTTTGAGCTTCCCGACGGCGGCGCCGGCATTGAAGGCGATGCCGAAGTTGCGTGGGTCACCGCCAATGGTCAAACCGGCTTCCGTTTTCTCGACATGGACGCCAAAATGCGCGATGAATTGAGCGAGTGGCTCGAAGCGCGTTTCCACAATGCTTTGCCCGAAGAAGGCGACGCCGCCAGTCCCTGTAAGCTGACCGACCTCAGCCTGGGCGGTTGCTATGTCCAGACCGAGTCGCCCTTCCCTCAGTCCTCCGCCGTGGATCTGTGCCTGCGCGCGGTTGGGATGGAGATTCACGCCGAAGGCTTGGTTCGGGTCATGCACCCGGGACACGGTATGGGAATCGAATTCCCGGCCCGCACCGAAGAGCAGCGCAAGACTGTAGGCGAATTTATCGAATTTCTTACCGGCCAACCCGGCGCCACTCCTCAACTGGAGACTTCTCCTCGCGCTCTGATCGCCAATGCTGTCGACCTCAGCCAGTCCAACGCCGGAAGCGACGCCGAAGACCCGCTCCTGGATTTGCTGCGTTCCGGTAATTCATTGGACGAAGAACAATTTCTTGCCGAACTGCACCGCCAGCGGACTCCAGCAAACGTCAGCTAGCAAGCCCCCGATCAAGTCTCTGCAAGCTCCGTGTCTTCCTGTGGATTCCTGTGTCTCCTGTGCTCTCCGCTCACAGTCGACACCCATTCGACACCCGCAGTGCACCAGAACTTTTCCCGGAATTTCCTGATGCACTAGAATTGCGTCGGCAGTCGCATGTGTGGTGACGGGGCTCTGCCCCGTGTACTTCCCCACGCTCGTCCGGGCTGCCTTAGACGCGGCAAGCCGCGTCTCTACAGAAAGGTTCACCTCGGTTGCTCAGAAGCCCGATCTCGCGCGCGACGATTCTCGCCAGCGCTTGTCTGCTAGCCATCGCGCCGTTTCTTTGGTGGGGCAGCCCCTCCGGGCACGACTTTGAATTCCACATATTTTCCTGGATGGAAGTCCTCGGCCAGTGGAAGCACGGAATCGTGTATCCACGCTGGGCCGCCCTGGCGCACTGGGGATACGGCGAAGCTCGCTTCCTGTTCTATCCGCCCGCTTCCTGGACGCTCGGCGCCGCGCTCGGTTCCATCCTGCCGTGGAAGATGGTGCCCGCCGCCTATTGCTGGATCGTACTGATGTTCTCCGGATATGCCATGTATCGCCTGGCCCGCGAATGGCTAGGCGCGCGCGACGCATTGTTTGCGGCCGTGTTCTACGCGCTCAATCCCTACCACCTGTTGATCGTGTATTGGAGAAGCGCGTACGCGGAACTGCTGGCTGCAGCATTGCTGCCTCTGTTACTGCTCTGTCTGCTGCGTCTGAAAGATCCCGGCATCCGGCCCGTTCTTTGGTTGAGCGTCACGCTCGCCGCGGGCTGGCTGACGAACGCGCCCGTAGCGGTGATGATTCACTACTCGACTGCGGGGTTGGCGCTATTTATGTCGGTACAGGTTGCCTGGCGCGAGCGAAGCGTTGGGCAAGAAGCTTGGCGTCCCCTCGCCGGGACAGCCGCGGCAATGCTGATCGGCGCAGGCCTTGCCTCGTTTTATCTTATCCCGGCAATTTACGAGCAGGGATGGGTCAACCTCAGCGAGGTGCTGTCGCCGGGAGTCCGTCCGCAAGATAATTTTCTTTTCACCACCATTAACGATCCCGATCACAACCGCTTCAACTCGTTGCTATCGATCGTAGCTTTGTCAGAAATTGGAGTACTGGCCGTGGCAATATTTTTCGCGCGCCCTTCAAAGCCACACGTAGGGACAGCCGCCCGTTCGACAGGCTCAGGGCAGGCCCCCGGCTGTCCGGCAGCGCCAAACAGAGTTGGCGGAGCGAAAGAAAACGCATGGCTCCTATTGTCCA
>JAYUJG010000235.1:0-5511 GCA_043765355.1 Acidobacteriaceae bacterium
TCGGCACGCCATGCGCCCACGCCCGCAACGGCGTAAGTTTCAGTCCCTGACGCTGCGGCGCAAACGTAAACGGATCCACCGAAATGTTGTTGTACAAATACTCGCCGCCATAAAGCGATGGGAAGTAGTTGTAGTCCCACGTCATCATCCCGTCGCCGCCGAACTTCCACTCGTTTCGTCCACGGCTCCAACTCAAAGTCTCGGCCACGTGCAGCCGGTGCTCCCGCGTCTGCCGGGGCAGTATCGACGACTGCCCAAAATCCTGAAGCCAGCTATAGATGCTCGTCCGCACTGCCGTCGAATTCGGAAACGACCGTTGCAGGTCACGCGAAAACTGTGCCCGCAGATGACTCGTCAGTCGCGAAGTGATGCCGCTCGTCAAAGTTAACGATGCACTTTCCGTCGCTACATCTTCTTCTCCATTCCCGCTGATCGCGTTGTTAGTGACCGGTCTTGCCGGGTCGAGGAAGACATTGTTGGTCCCGTAATAGCGAGACGTGCTCAGCCGGGCCGCGAGATGCTCGCGCGCCGACAATACACGATCTATTTTCAGAAATCCCGCGTCTCCTAATAGTTTCGCGCGAAACGTACCCCCGAGCGTCGAAAGCTGCGCCGCCGACCCAAGAACCAAAGTCTGATCGCAAGCCATCCCTCCAATCGCGGGATCGCAGATTTCGTAATCTCCCGGCGCCAGATTCGTTCCCAACTGCGGCACCGCCACCGTCTGACCGTTCTCGAATTCCACCACGGCGGGCACATGAAAAATGTGCTGGTCATATCCCGCAAATATAAAAGTCTTATTGCGCTGGATCGGTCCTCCGACGGTCGCGCCAAACTGGTGCTGCTGGTCGCTTGGTTTGAACCCCACAAACGCCGGCGCTGCTCCGCCCAGCGCACTGTCACGCAGGAAATAGAAACTGCTCCCATGCCACTGGTTCGACCCTGATTTGGTCACCACATTCACAACCGCGCCACCTGCCCGTCCGGACTCCGCGCCGTAGCCGCTCGACTGCACGCGAAACTCCTGTACCACCTCATCTGAAAATTGATAAGGCGAGCGATACCGCCCCGAAGCCTGGGCAAAGAATCCATTGTTGTTGTCGCCTCCGTCCACAAGGAAGCTGTTGTTGTATCCACGAATCCCGCCATACGAAAGATCGCCGTTCGATCCCGATGTTAAGCCTCGCGGATCCTGTGTAACCCCAGGAGCCAGCAACAACAGATCCGTGAACCTGCGCCCGTTCAGCGGCAGATCCTTAATCGCGTGCTCGTCCAGCAGCGCCGACACCGAGCTCGGATTCGCCTCGATGATCCGTGGCGCCTCCGCCACGGTAATCGTTTCTTTTGGACCAGCCACCTTCAGCTTGAACGTCAGCAGCGCCGCGGCTCCGACATCTACCTGAATCACCGGCGAAATCTGCGGCGACATCCCTTCCGCCTCAGCCCGCGCCGAATAGCGCCCCGGCGGTAGCAAGTCGAGCACGAATCGCCCCGCCGAATCCGTAGCGGAGTGGTAGCGAATCCCCGTGTCGACGCGGATCGCCACAATGTCCGCATCCGTAATCAGAGCTCCCTGAGCGTCCAGCACAATGCCCCGCAACGCACCCGTGGACGCGTCTTGCCCCGAGGCCACGGCCGCAAGAGCAATAAAAAAAATGATTGGAAAGAAGAAAGATCGGAAGAGAACTACCCGAAGAATATTGCAAAAAGTCAGTAGAAAAAGTTCACTGCGGCGGCACATAGCAATCCCCTCGCGTCTGAGACTTCGGAATCGGAGGGGATTCCGGAAACCCTACAGGGTCTGTATAGCAAAGTTGGTCAGGCTTGGATGTGACGCAGGTACAGGAAATATGTTCAGTTTCGGGGTGACGGTCGTTGGGTGACGGTCGTTGGTCGCTAGTCGCTAGTCGTTCGGAGAGGTTTTTGCTAACGACTACCGACCAACGACTTCTCGCAGCACGACCAGCGACCTCCCTGCACCAAAGGTAACCAGCCTCCCCAGCCATCACCGCCCGGCGGTTTCCCACATCCTCCCATCACTGTGCAACTCTTTTCACATGAGGTTCGTCCCAACCGCTGCAAGCAATTGATAAGTATGTGAAATCAATTTGGTCACGAGGTTGCATTTTAGGAATGCATCGGCGGATCCCCTCACCGAAAGTGAACCGAACCGAGTAAGGCAGAAAGTAACTTCAGTAACCAGAGGAGACTCGCTATGAAAAACCGCAAACGGAATCAGAAGGGCTTTTCGCTCATCGAGTTATTGGTCGTCGTCGCGATCATCCTGATCATTGCCGCCATCGCGATCCCGAACCTGCTTCAGGCGCGTGTCGCCGCCAACGAAGCCTCCGCTGTCGCATCGCTGCGCACCATCAACACCGCGATGATCACCTATTACAGCAGCTATCCGACGGTCGGCTTTGCCCCGACGCTCACGGCTCTGAGCGGCACCACTTGCGCTCCGCCCGATGAGACCAGCTCCTGCCTCATCGACACCCTGCTCGCCTCCGGCACCAAGAGCGGATACAACTTCAGCTCCATCAACATCGGCACCGCGCCCGCCAGCCAATACTTTGCCAGCGCCTTGCCAATGTCGGGCAGCGGCAACCGCAGCTTCTGCTCCACCGATGACGGCACGGTGCACTACGATCCGACCGGCGCCGCCATCGCCGACCACGATACTTGCGCCAACCTGACGCCCCTCCAATAAAAACCCGCGAGCGTAGAGACGGGGCTTGCCCCGTCTCCGCCGGCGGAGAAAAGGCCGCCGCCCTTGTCCCACGCCCGACCCCGCATCACTTCTCCGTCTTGGTATCCGGACTGGAATTCCCCATATCGACAACCACCTTCCACGCGCCATCCTTTTGCTTCTTCCAGATTGACGCGTACTTGCCGTGCCTGGCAATGACGGACTTCCCGTCTTGATTGCGGGTGGTGTAAACGAAATTGCCGTAGGTGTAACCCATATCGCCTGACGCAGCCATCTCCACTTTGATGGGCGTCCAGGTGAGCGATGTGCCAGCCGGCCACTCAGGCTCTTTGCTGATGACGTCTCTGCTGTCAAAACCGCCGCCGTCCACGACTTCGACCCCGTCCTCTGCTAAATGGCTGCTGAAGGCAGCGTGGCCATTCTTCGCGACATCGGCGGCGAATTCGGCTTCCAGTCGCAGCAGCAGGCCGGAGCCCTTCGGTGACTTTTGTTTCGCCCCAGCAAGAGAGGCGAGAAGAATAACAAGCAACACAGCGCTTTTTCTCATCATGGGTTCCCCGGCCGCAGCAGCGGCGGAATTCTGCGTTCGCAACGCTTGAGCGCCGCGACAAGAACATTGTATTGATTGTCACTCTACAGTTGCCACAGCAACCCACTTTCGTATCAGGGTATCGCTCTGGCGATGCCGCGAGTCAGACGCACCCGATGACCTCTTTGCAGGTCACGGAAACCTACATGGCTTTTCGACCTTCCGCCCTGTTTCCAAAACCTTTGAATTGTCCGCATCTCCGTGGAAGAGTGCCCTTCAGGGCCACGTAAGCTAAGTGAAATCATCGCAGGCTTAAGCCCCGGGACTCTTCCTTTTCTGGAAATCGCATTGTTCCGCAGCTCTATTCTCCCGCGACCCCATTTGCCTGCTACACTTTTTCTCCAACGCATCATCGAAGCCTTCCGTTGAACGCTGCGTCATTTTCTAGAAGGGTGCTGAGATGAAATTTCTGAAGTGGGGAATCGCGCCAGTGCTGCTGGCGCTGATCCTCGGAACCGGGTTTGCTTACTTTGCCACGCGCGAGACCAGTCGCCCACGCGCCCGCAGCACTTCAGCCGCGGAGACTCACCTTGTCGACGAGCGCCCGCTCCCGACCGCACGCACGCTGGCGGACCTCGCCGTCACACCCGAAGAGCTGCGATTCGCGCAGGAAGCGGAACGCATCGCCGACCGCGAAGTGGATCTGGCGTTTGCCGACGCGCTCCGTCAAGCCGCCGAACTCCGGCCCGCCGAAGACCCCCAGCATCGCGATCTCTACCTGAAACTGCAGCAATCGCAAGCGGCTCTAGCCGACGTACTGTCGCGCGGCGAAATCCTCAAAGCAAGAATGGCCTCCGCCAAGCCCGGTGAAAAGGGCCGGCTCCAGGATCAGAAGGATTTGCTGGACGCGGAACAAGCGCTGGACGAAGACGAAGTCGAAGACGCGCAGCAGGAACTGATCCGCACCGGCGGCGATCAGGAGACCGCGATCCAGCGCCAGCGCGATCAACATGAAGCCGGCGAGCACGCGCTCGAACAGCGTCAAGGCCAGAACCCGGCATCGGCCGCGCCTGCCGTCGATCTCACCTCCAGCAATCTGGCCGGTCAGATACACGCCTGGACGTGGTTGGGCGGCAAGAGCGCTCGCATCGAGTCGGCCCAGAGTGAGGCGCTGGACATTGCCAATGGCTTGGCCGTGGAACATCAAGCCCTGCAAGGTCGCGTTCACGATCAAAAATCCCAACGGGAAGAAACGAAACAGCGCGCGGCGCAGCTTCACTCCGGAGCCTCGGGCGCGCCTTCGAGAGAGGACACTGCGACCGCCCTCAGCTCGCTGAAACATTTTTCCGGCGACCAAAAACTGCTCGCCGATTTTCGCAAACGCATTCAGGACCAGCAGGAGATGCAGCAGATCTACGGCAGCTGGCTCGACGTGACCAAGGTGCAGCGTCGCACCGTCATGCACTTCATGTTGCGCTCCATCCTTTGGATACTGCTGGTCGTTGTGCTGGTGTACTGCGGAACCTTGATCGTCGACAAACTTTATCGTTCGACCGATCCAGAGAAGAAGCAGCTTCTTACCTTGCGTGGCGTCATCCGTTTCAGTTTGCACGGGGTGGGCGTTCTGCTGATCGCGCTCGTAATTCTCGGATTGCCGAGCCAGATGCCGACCATTCTCGGCTTGGCGGGCGCTGGACTCACCGTGGCCTTGAAAGATTTTATCGTCGGCTTCTTCGGGTGGTTCGTACTCATGGGCCGCAACGGAATTCGAGTCGGCGATTGGGTCGAGATCAATGGCGTCGTGGGCGAAGTGATCGAAATCGGATTGCTGCGCACGGTCCTGCTCGAAACCGGCAACTGGACCGACACCGGTCATCCGACGGGGCGCAAAGTTGCGTTCGTAAACAGTTTTGCGATCGAAGGACACTTCTTCAATTTCTCAACCGCCGGACAGTGGCTGTGGGATGAACTGCAAGTCGTGGTGGGGCAGAACGAGAATCCGTATCCGCTGGTGGAATCGATTCAGAAACTGGTGGAGCAAGAGACGCGATCGAGCGCCGGGCAGGCGGAACAGGAATGGCAGAAATCGCCCGGCTATCGCAAGTCGCTGACGACCACGCCAGCCATTCATCTGCGGCCGACCGGGTCGGGAGTAGAAATGCAGATCCGCTACATCACCAGCGCCAGCGAACGCTACGTGACCCGAGCGAACTTGTACGAGAAGATCGTAGCGCTGCTGCGCGGAGAAGCCGCGCCACAGGGACCCACGCCA
>JAYUJG010000236.1:0-10289 GCA_043765355.1 Acidobacteriaceae bacterium
ATGGGCAACTATGCGTCGTTGCGCGGCCCCGTAGGATTGAATCGCGTGTATGCCGAAATGAAACCCGGTCCGCTGAAGATCGAGCCGTGGCTGGCGTCAATCAAGGCTGGACGCACCTTCGCGACAAATGGCCCGCTGCTGCATTTCTCGTTGGGCGGGCAGGGAATCGGCGGCGAAGTACGGTTGCAGAAAAACGACAGCAAGGAACATGAGCTACAGTTTTCAGTCCAGATGAGTTCGATTGTTCCACTGGAGCACTTGCAAATTGTCTGCAACGGGAAAGTGGCACGCGAGATCCCGTTGGCCAGAGACCGCAAAGCAGCGAAAGTGGACGGTTCGGTCTCCTTAGAGACGAGCGGCTGGTGCGTGCTACGTGCTTTCGGCGATAAAGCCGAGTATCCGATTCTCGACCTATATCCTTACGCTACGACCAGTCCTGTGTATGTAACCGTAGCGGGCGAGCCGGCCCACAGCGCGACAGACGCAGCTTACTTCGCGGCATGGGTCGACCGGCTGATCGTGGCCGCGCGGAGTAACACTTCGTGGAACTCGGAGGCCGAAAAGATGTCGGTTCTCGCCATGCTGCAACTGGCAAAAGAAAAATACACAACGATGATGGAGTAGCAAACAAGTGTAGCGCCGGCATCCTGCCGGCTGTCCCGAGGGCGGCCCGCCCTCGGAGCCGCGAGCGACTCCACTCACCAGGCGACCAGAAAAGCTAACCTATGGTTGTGGCATTGAGATAGAGTCACCTGCGCGCAGTACAATTCGGTGACACCGAATATTCGTGGAATCAAACTTCATGCGCATCATCATCGCAGGCGGCGGTACCGGTGGACACGTAATCCCCGCGCTAGCCATCGCCCAACAACTCAAAAAACAATTCGGTGCCGAAGTTCTCTTCATCGGAACCGCGCGCGGCATTGAGACGCGGCTCGTCCCGCAGGCGGGTTTCCCTTTGGAACTCATTCAGGTCGGCGCGCTCAAAAACGTCAGCCTCCTGACGCGTGCGAAGACGATGTTTGATTTGCCACGCGCCATCGCCGCTTCCTCGCGAATGCTCTCGGACTTCGATCCCGAAGTTGTGATCGGCGTTGGCGGCTACGCTTCGGGACCAGCCATGGTGGCGGCAATCCGGCGTCGTCTTCCGACGCTGGCTTTCGAACCAAACGTCGTCCCAGGATTTGCCAATCGAATGATCGCGCGCTGGGTTTCCGCGGCGGCGGTCCACTTTGAAGAGACCTGCAAATATTTTCCGCACTGCCGCGTGACGGGCGTTCCAGTCCGGGCGGCGTTTTTTTCGATTCCTCCGAAGACCGGGGGCGCGCCCACTCTGCTCGTCTTTGGAGGCAGTCAGGGTGCGCGCGCCATCAATCAGGCAATGACGTCGACGGAATCGTTGGCCGGCCTGCGAGAAAAAATTCCCGGCATCCACATCATTCACCAGACCGGTCAGCGCGACTACGACCAAGTGGTGGCTGCATATCGGCAGTCGGAAATTTCAGTCGAAGTCCACAAATTTATCGACGATATGCCGGCGACCTTTGCGCGCGCGGATTTAATCGTCTGCCGTTCGGGCGCAAGTACGGTCGGCGAAATCACCGCGGCGGGGAAGCCAACTATTTTTGTGCCTTTTCCCGCAGCCGCCGATGACCATCAGAATTTCAACGCCCGCGCGCTCGAACAAGCCGGAGCCGCGGTTGTGGTCGAAGAGACCAACCTCGACGCGTCGTATCTCGTCGATACGATTGCGGCCTTGATCGGCGACGCCGGCCGCCTGCGCACGATGTCCGAGGCAGCGCGCTCCATGGCTCATCCGAAGGCCGTGGAAGAAATCGCCGCGATGGTCGAAGGCCTTGCCAATCCCGACAAAAAGCTTTAACCACGGGGTACATAGAGGAAAGTCCGCTCCAGCTTTCCCCTCGTGCTCCTCTGTGTACCCTGTGGTTAAGCGTTCTGTTGCCTTTCTCGGCGCTCTCGGCGTCTCGGCGGTGAAATGTTCTATCATCAGCGTGCATCGCAACCGAATCCATGTTTGCCAAAATTCAGCGCATCCATTTCGTAGGCATCGGCGGCATCGGCATGAGCGGCATCGCCGAAGTCTTGCTGAATCTTGGCTACAAGATTTCGGGCTCCGACCTAAAAAATTCGGCAGCCACGCAACGACTTGCGGCGCTTGGCGCGTCCACTTTCGAAGGCCACGCCGCCGCGAACGTCGCGGGCGCGGATGTCGTCGTTACCAGTTCCGCGATTTCAATTGACAATCCCGAAGTTGCCCAAGCCCGCCGCCAGCATATCCCCGTCATTCAACGCGCCGAGATGCTGGCCGAGTTAATGCGCCTGAAATACGGCATCGCGATCGCCGGCATGCATGGCAAGACGACGACGACTTCGATGGTTGCGGCCGTGCTTGCCGCAGGCGGCCTCGATCCGACCGTTGTCGTTGGAGGCCGAGTCGATGCCCTGGGCTCGAACGCACGCCTCGGTAAGTCGCAGTATCTGGTGGCCGAGGCCGACGAGAGCGACCGGTCGTTCCTCAAGCTGTCGCCGATTCTTTCCGTGGTCACAAACATCGATCGCGAGCACATGGATTGCTATCGCGACATGCGCGACGTCCGCCGAACGTTCCTCGAATTCATGGAGCGCGTTCCGTTTTATGGCCTCGTCGTCGGCTGCCATGACGATGCCGCGCTGCGGCGACTGCTGCCGCGCGTCCATCGCCGCGTGACCACGTATGGGACCAGTCGCGGCTCGGATTTTCTGATTGCGATGCATTCCGCGAGAGTTGAGTTGTCATCGGGCGGTGGCGAACACAGCCCGCTCGCCGGTTTTCAGGTTACTTATAAGGATAAGGATCTAGGCGAGTTTACGTTGCATGTGCCGGGCGTACACAACGTATTGAACGCGACGGCGGCGATTGCGGTGGGTGTGGCGCTCGATATTCCCGTGGAACGCATCCGTGTCGCGCTCGATGGTTTCCGCGGCGTTGAGCGCCGCTTTCAGCTCAAGGGCAAGGCCGCGGGCGTGACCGTGATTGACGACTACGGGCATCATCCCACGGAAATTCGAGCGACCCTGGCCGCCGCCCGCCAGTGCGGATTCCGCCGCGTGCACGTAGTGTTCCAGCCCCACCGCTTTACTCGTACCCGCGATCTAATGGACGAATTCGCGACCGCTTTCGCCGACGCCGACACAGTGTGCTTACTCGATATTTATCCGGCGAGCGAAAAACCGATCGAGGGCATCACGGCAGAAGCGCTCGCCGCCCGCGTTACAGCCGCCGGGAAGAAAGGTATCGCGCACACGCCATCGTTTGCCGAGGCGGTGGCCGCGGTTACTTCGTTCGCACAACCGGGCGACATGATTTTGACGCTCGGTGCCGGCAGCGTATCGCAACTGGGCGCGATGATTGTCGAGAAGCTGGAATCTAGAAACAGCTCGCCCCCGTAGAGACGCGGCTTGCCCCGTCTCCCGCTGCGTGCTCCCTGCGTTGTCGTAACGCACCGTCTATGCCGGTTCTCGGCGGCGGCGTTCTCCGTGCTTTCGTCCGGCGTCTCCTTTGCACAGAGAGACGGGGCAAGCCCCGTCTCCACGAAAAATTTCCCACTCGCGTCTGAACCAACGAACCAACTTCGCACTGTCTCAATTCGCGAAAACCCGCTATAGTGAATTTGCTCAGCGGTTTTCTGTCGACAACTGACTCGAATAAGTGGCGCGGAAATCAAGTTCCACCGCCGTCCAGGAAGAGCTGTATCCGCTTCCGAGGACTTACGAGCGCGACGCTTCCGAGGATGATGCTCGCGAACACGACACTCGCGGGCGCGAGCCTTTCGACGATGCACGTCTGGTCGACCTCGAAGCCGAGCAGGAATCTCCTTTCCTGCGCGGACAAAAGCGAGTCTCGGTTCGCCGTGGATCCATCCCAAAAAAAACTGCCAGCCGCCTGAAATGGGTAGCTCTGGCGCTCGTTGTTCTTGCCATCATCGCAGCGGCCTATGCCGGACTTTACAGTTACGGCAAACACTCGTGGCGTTTTCGTATCGATTCCAGCGATCAGATTGAAGTCGCGGGAGCGGAACACGTCGCGCACGCCCAGATCATGGATGTGATGGGCGGAGACATCGGGCGCAACATTTTTTTCGTTCCGCTGGCACAACGCCAACAACAATTGGAGCAGATTCCATGGGTGGAATCGGCGAGCGTGATGCGCTTTGTTCCGAATCGCCTGCGCATCGAGATTCATGAACGCATGCCGGTCGCATTCGCGCGCATCGGTTCGCACATTTCACTGATCGCCGCCGGTGGCACCTTAATGGAACTTGCGCCGGGCGGAAAGCGCAAGTATTCGTTCCCTGTGATTGCGGGCATGAATTCCGGCGAGCCGCTCTCGACGCGCGCGGCGCGAATGAAGAGTTACAACGCGCTGGTTCGCGACCTCGATTCCAGCGGCGCTCACTACTCCCAGGAATTAAGCGAAGTGGATCTGGGCGACACAGAAGACGTAAAAGTCGTGTCGGCCGATGCAAACGGTGAAGTGCTGGTGCATCTGGGCTCGGGAAATTATCTACAACGTTACAAGACGTATGTGACGCACGCGCAACAATGGCGGCAGCAGTTCGACAAACTCGAGTCGGTGGACTTGCGCTACGACGGACAGATCATCGTAAACCCCGATCTCAACGGATTGACGCGGCAACCCGCGTTGACGCCCGCGGCTGCGAAAGCCGCGATGGCGGCGGGAGTAAAGACCGCGGCCATCGTGAACTACGAAAAATACGCAACCCGTCCAGCGGTGACGGCACCGACGAAGCCGGCGAAGAAAGACGCGAAGCTCAAGGCAAAAGCCGTGCCCAAGGCCGCCGCGCGGCATCATGCGGAGGCGCATCCTGTTGCGGTCGGTCATCCGCCGGTCAAGCAAACACCGGTAACGCCGGCTGCGCTGAAGACGAAGGCGAAGACCGCGCCGGTCGCGATCGTGAAAACAACTGCGGCAACGCACTCGGGCGCGTCTTCAACTTCGTCTTCGATTCCGCCCGCGCCGCCCGTTGCCGCGTCCACGGGACAGAAGAAACCAAGCGCCGCCATTCGAAAGGAGACGCCGCAGAACTAGCGATCTTAATTTTTATCGCGATCACAAATATGCCAACTCAAGATCCAAATTTTATTACCGCGATTGACGTAGGCAGCGCCAAGACTGCCGTGCTGGTCGCCGAACTCAGCGAGAACGGATTGCGCTATCGCGGCCACGGCGTGAGCGAATCGCGCGGCCTTCGCAAAGGCGTAATCACCGAACTCGACAAAGCTGTCGGGAGCATTCAAAAGGCAGTGGAGCAAGCCGAAGACGTGGCCGGCATTCCGATTGAGCATGCGTTGATCGGCATTGCAGGCGCGCACATCCGGGGCATGAACAGCCACGGCGGCATCAGCTTCGGCGCGCGCTCGCGCGAAATCGGCCGCGAGGAAATTCGCCAGGCCGTGGACAAAGCGCGCACCGTGCCCTTACCCGGCGATCGCGAAATTCTTCATTTGCTGCCGCAAGAATTTATTCTCGACGATCAACCCGGCGTGCAGGATCCGACCGGCATGATGGCGACGCGCCTCGAAGTTCGCGTCCACATCGTGACCGCATCTTCGAGCGCCACGCAGAACCTGGTGACCGCGGTCAACAAAGCGGGCGTCCACGTCGATGACACCATCTTCGAGCCGCTGGCCTGCGCAGACTCGGTTGTTCGGTCCGATGAGCGCGAACTCGGTGTCTGCCTGGTCGATCTCGGCGCTGGCTCGTGCGACCTGATCGTCTTTCAGCAGGGAGCAGTCGCGCATACCGCGGTGATTCCCATCGGCGGCGATCACTTCACCAGCGATCTTTCCGTTGGTATGTGTACGGGCCTCTCGGCCGCCGAGTCGCTTAAGAAAAATTTCGGCAACGCCGTGCCCACGCTGATCCCCGAGGGCAACGAAGTCGAGGTGCCGTCGGTAGGCGATCGCCCGTCGCGCATGATGTCGCAGCGTATGGCGGGAGAAATTCTAGAGCCGCGTGCCCGAGAACTTTTTGAGTTGTTGCGCGACAACCTGCGCCACGCGGGCGTTCTGGAGCACTGCATCGCCGGATTCGTCCTTAGCGGCGGAGCGTCGCGCCTTCCCGGAATTCTAGACGTAGCCGAATCCGTGCTGCGAAAGGCCGCGCGCCTAGCCTGGCCAACGCCTATGGCCAGAACGCCGTCGTTCCTAGTCGAGCCAGAATTCGCGACCGTCCTGGGCATGGTGTATTACGGCCACCGCGCAAGGCTAGCCCGAGGCTTGCAGGAACCTGGCTTCGGTTCAAGAATGAAAGCATTATTCGCCAGAAAAGGCGCGTAGCGCGACTTAGATTTTACTGACAACTGACAACCGACAACTGTTCTACGAGGTGACACATGACTGAAGACAACGGACTCCGCATCTGCTTTAACGAGGAAGCCCGCAACGACGCTCGCATCAAGGTCATCGGCGTCGGCGGCGGCGGCAACAATGCGGTCAATCGCATGATTGACTCGGGGATGGAGCACATCGAATTCATCGTCGCCAACACCGACCTCCAAGCTCTCCGCATGTCGCGCGCTGCCACCAAGATTCAGCTCGGTGTGAAGCTCACGAACGGTCTGGGCGCGGGCGCGAATCCCGAGATCGGACGCAAAGGCGCGCTCGAAGACTCCGACAAGATCATCGAAGTCCTCGAAGGCGCTGACATGGTTTTCGTAACCGCCGGGCTAGGCGGCGGCACCGGCACAGGCGCAGCTCCAATCATCGCGTCGCTCGCCAGCGAAATGGGCGCGCTCACTGTCGCTGTCGTCACCAAGCCTTTTGCATTTGAAGGCAAACGCCGCATGCAGCAGGCTGAGCGCGGCATAGCCGAACTCATGCAGTGCGTCGATACCACCATCGTCATCCCCAACGAAAAGCTGCTGGCCGTCGCCGAGAACGCCGGCTTCTTCGAATCGTTCCGCATCGCCGACGATATTCTCCGTCAGGGCGTACAGGGAATCTCCGACATCATCACCATCCCCGGCATCATCAACCGCGACTTCGCCGATGTGAAGGCCATCATGGCAGGCATGGGCTACGCCGTGATGGGCACCGCGACTGCCTCCGGTGAGCATCGCACCGTAGAGGCCGCGCAACGTGCCATCGCATCACCACTGCTTGAGGCAGGAGCGATCGACGGAGCCCGCGGAATTCTCATCAACATCACCGGCTCGAATTCGTTGAAGCTCGCCGAAGTACAGCAGGCGTGCACCATCATTCAGGGCGCGGCTCACGAAGACGCCAATATTATTTTTGGCGCCGTTCTCGACGAGAAGATGAAAGACGCGGTCAAGATCACGGTGATCGCGACCGGCTTCAAAGAGGCCGAAATGCGCCGCTCGCGCCATCACGAAAGCTACGACCCCGTTATCATTTCGCGGGAGATTTCACGGGAAATGTCACGAGGCTCGCGGGATGCCTCGCAAGATTATTCCCGCCACGCTTCGCGCCAGGTTGCACTCGACAGTTTTGACGAGCGCGAACCGGTGGCCGAACCCGATCCGATCTTCGAACCCGAACGAACCTTTCAGCCAGAAGCGGCCGTTGCCTTTCATGAATCGCGGTGCAACGAGTCCCACTCAGCCGAAGTGATTTCGCTCGATGCGTTGCGGTCGGTGGCTCCGAACTATCTGGCCGAGGATCTCGACGTTCCGGCTTTTCTGCGGAAACGCAACGAAGCCATGTAGCATTTCTATTCTGCGTCCCGGCCCGACAAGTTGCCTCCAGGCGCACCACCCCCATTCGCCTCGAAGCTGATGGAACGCCTGCACACCTCTTGCCGGGGATAGCCTTACCCGCCAGTCGGCCCACAATTTGCCCCACGTGCAGCCGGATACACCGGCAGTGAGGTTGTTGTATGCTCCAGGCGCGAGACGGCGCTTTGTGGGCGTTTGGGATCAGGCCAGACGCGGAGATCCGGTCCAGGCGATGTCCAGGTATCGCACGTGCCGGGCATGAACGGCCGTCAGCTGGCCGAACAGGTGATGAAAGTATCTCCGCAGGCCAAGGTGCTGTACGTTTCCGGCTATACCAGCAACGCCATCGTCCATCATGGAGTGCTCGACGACGGACTCTGGTTCCTGCCCAAGCCGTTCTCGGTGTTGGCCCTGGTCGCCAAGGTCAGAGAAGTTCTGGACTCGCCCCCCAACTCCCCCCAACCCGAAACCGCCGACTAACCAGCGACCGCTCTACGTCCAGTCTATTTTTGTCCCGCAATCCAAAGGTCTATCTTCCCCTCCAGCACATCCAGCGGCAGCGGTCCCTGATCCAGCACCGCATCATGAAACGCGCGTACATCGAATTTCGCGCCCAACTCCTTCTGCGCGCGCGCCCGCAGCTCGAGTATCTTCATCTGCCCCATCTTGTAAGAAAGCGCCTGTGCCGGCCACGCGATGTAGCGATCGACTTCGGTATTGATGTTCTCGTCGTCCATCGCCGTATGTTCGTGGAAGTAGTCAACCATCTGTTGGCGCGTCCAGTGTTGCGAGTGGACGCCCGTATCGACCACCCACCGTACCGCGCGCCAGATTTCATTCTGCAACCGCCCGTATTCGCTGTAAGGATCCTGATAGAAGCCAACTTCTTTTCCCAAGCGCTCAGAGTAAAATGCCCAGCCCTCGGTGTATGCGTTCAGATCAAGGTTGTACTTGCGAAACGGCGGCAGCCCCGTCAGTTCCTGCGCAATCGAAAATTGCAAGTGATGCCCAGGCACGCCCTCGTGGTACCCAATCGCCTCGACGTTAAGCAGCAGCCGCTTTTCCGGAGCGTACTCGTTGACGTTGATGCGGCCCGGCCGCGATCCATCTCCCGCGCCAATCGAATAATCAGCGGGAGGAGACGACGCGCTGCGAAACGACTCCATCGGCGTCACATCCAGCTTGTTCTTCGGCAGTCGCCCGAATAACTGTGGCAGCTTGCCGTACATCTGATCGCGATATTTTGTATAGAGGTCGACGAACTGCTGTCCCGACTTTCCGTGCAACGCCGGATCCTGCTTGATGTGAGCGTTGAAAGATTTCAGATCGCTGAATCCCTGCGCCTTGGCGATTACCAGCATCTGAATTTCAATCTCCGCCACGCTTTTCAATCCGAGCTGATGAATCTGATCGGCGGTGAAATCGGTCGTCGTTTGATGGCGGACCGCGAAGCGATAGCGAGCTTCGCCATCGGGCAACGCCCACACTCCCGGATCGAGACGCCCGTGCGGCGCGTAATCCTCGCGCACGAACTTGGCAAACTTCGCATACTCGGGCGCAACCTCATTCTTCGCCGCGCTTTCGATCGCCGCGCGCAGCCGCTGCCGCTCTTTTTCCGAAATGGATTCGGGAAACTTGCGCAAGGGATCGGTGAATGGACTCTTGTCCAGCGAGTCGTCCGCAATCCCCTGCGCCTGGCTCGACACTTTTTCCAGCAGATACTTCGGCGGCATCAAGCGGTCGCGCAGCCCGTCGCGCATGTGTCCCATGGCCTGATCGAGCACGCGCGGCATCTGGTGCAGTCGCGAGAGGTAATTCTCGTAGTCCTTCACATTGCGGAACGGCGAGTCGAACGGCAACGACGCGTATCCCAGATGAATCCCGCCAAACTGCGTCGCCGGCATTTCCCAGTCTTTGAATTGTGCGCTGTCGATCCCTTCGTGCAAGCTGCGCAACATCAGCGCGTGATTGAGTTTTTCCTGCTCCGGAAACCCAGTGACATCAATCGCCTCAAAGCGCGCGATCGATTGCCGCGTGTGTTCGAGATCGCCGGCAATCGCCTTGTCCGAAAAATCGCTCAGCCGGTCGTTGTAGCGATCATCTCCCACCTGCGTGGCCAGTTCGGGCTGCGTGCGTAGCGTGTACTCCCACTCGTCGGCTAGCAGGCGAGTGAGCTCGGCGCGGCGCGCGTCGAGTGCCGGCGCGGCGGATTGTGCGACGGTAGGGATGACGAGAGCCATAACAAAAAAAACTACCACCAGCGATGTTCGCAGAATCAAAGTAAAACCTCCGCGGCATTCATTGCCGCATTCATCAAGAAATGCGCCGTCAGAAAAATAGCAGAAAAGCGCGCAACGTGGACTTGCTGCTGGCCACAATGTGTCAGCGGCACCCGTCGGATTCTTCATGGCCTTCACCCCGACCTCAGCCCGCGAATGTGAAAAATCCTGCAAACCCCACCCCCCAGCGCGTGGTAACGACCATTGAATTACCAAGGTGCTGCTCCCTTCACGGAAATCACATTAAACT
>JAYUJG010000237.1:0-6766 GCA_043765355.1 Acidobacteriaceae bacterium
CAGGGACGAGGCCCGATGACGGGCGGCGGCCTGATGGGTCCGTCGGCCAGTCAACGTCCACCGGGACTCGAATTTGTTGGCATCGAGCAACATCTCAATGCCGAGGTTCCGGGCGATCTTCAATTCACCGACGAGCTTGGCAATCCGGTGAAGCTTGCCGACTACTTTGGCCACGGGCGCCCCGTCATCCTGAATCTGGGCTACTACCAATGCCCGATGCTGTGCAGCGAACTTCTGCAAGGGCTGGTTGGGTCGATGAAGGCGCTGACGTTCGATCTTGGAAAAGAATTTGACGTGGTGACGGTGAGCTTCGATCCGCGTGAGACCACGGAGATGGCTGCCGCCAAGAAGCGCGACATCATGAAGCGCTACGGCCGCGCGAATGCCGATCAAGGCTGGCATTTTCTGACCGGCCATGCGGATCAAATCAACGCGCTCACGAAGTCCGTGGGCTTCGAATATCAGTTCGACCCGAAGACCGAGCAGTACGCGCACGCCGCCGCGATTGTGATGCTTACGCCCGACCACCACGTTTCGGGATATTTTTACGGAGTGGAGTTTTCGCCGAAAGATTTGCGTCTTGGCCTGGTGCAGGCCTCGCAAAATCGAATTGGCAACATCGGCGATCAGGTTCTTTTGTACTGCTATCACTACGATCCGCGGACTGGTAAATACGGCGCTGTGGTCAGCAACATTCTGAAACTGGCAGGGCTTGGCACGGTGCTGATCCTGGGCACATTTATGTTTGTCATGTTCCGCGCGGATGTGCGTCACAACCGGTTTTCCAGCCGCGCCGGGCACGACGATTTGGGGCGAGTCAAGTAATTATGTCGAAATTCTTACCATTGTGGCCCGATACGGCCTCGACCATGGCAGGTCAGGTGGATGCGCTCTACATCTATCTGCTGCTGGTTTCGGGCATCATGACCGCGCTCATCTTCATCGCGGTCGCGGTGTTCGCGATCAAGTATCGCCGTCGGCCCGGAATTGAAGCTCATCCCATCGAAGGCTCGATGGTCCTCGAAGTCGGCTGGTCGGTGATTCCCTTCTTTGTCATGCTGACATTCTTCGTGTGGGGCGCTGTCATTTTCTTTCAGGAGCGCACGCCGCCCGCCGACGCCACCGAAGTCTACGTCGTGGCAAAACAGTGGATGTGGAAGATCGAGCACATGGAAGGGCAGCGCGAGATCAACGAGCTGCACGTTCCCACGGGCCAGAACGTGAAGCTGATCATGACCTCGCAGGACGTGATTCACAGTTTTTTTATTCCCGCATTCCGCATCAAGCAAGACGTGCTTCCCGGCCGCTATACCACGCTCTGGTTCAAGGCGACGCAGCCCGGCCGGTATCATTTATTCTGCGCCGAATATTGCGGGACGAATCACTCGGGCATGGGCGGCGACATTGTCGTGATGGAGCCGCAGGATTATGCGCTGTGGATGGCGGGCGGCCCGGCTGCGCCATTGCAGGAGACTGGCAAGCAGCTCTTCGTAACGCTTGGCTGCGTCACCTGCCATCGTTCCGATGTGCAGGGTCGCGGACCGAATCTGGTTGGCGTCTATAACAAGCCGGTTCTGCTTGAAGATGGCCGCACCGTGGTAGCGGATGAGAATTACGTTCGCGAATCGATTCTCAATCCGACGGCAAAGATCGTGAGCGGGTTTAAGCCCGTCATGCCTACGTTCCAGGGTATTGTGAGCGACGAGCAATTGAACGCGCTGGTGGCCTACGTCAAATCGCTGGCCCAGCCAGCGACGGGAACCGCGGGGCTGCAGATTCAGAATCAACCCGCCACTTCCCCGGCGCAACCACAGAAGATGCAGGTGCAATAGTTATGGCGACCACGGTCATCCCGGCGAATCAGGCTTCGGCTCCCACTCCACCGCCAGCGCAGAAGCTGAATTATCTTAATAACGGTCACACGCTCAAGTCGTGGCTGTTGACCACGGACCACAAGCGCATCGCTCTGCTGTATCTGGTTTCGGTCAGCATCTTCTTTTTTCTCGGCGGAATTTTCGCCATGCTCATCCGGCTTGAGTTGCTGACGCCCGAAGGCGACCTGCTCAGCGCCGACAACTACAACAAGGCATTCACGCAGCACGGCATGATCATGGTGTTTTTCTTTCTTATCCCGGTCGTGCCCGCGATTCTCGGCAACTTCCTGGTGCCGCTCATGATCGGCGCGAAGGATCTCGCGTTTCCGCGCATTAATCTGCTGAGCTGGTATCTCTACGTCACGGCCGGCATCCTCTTTTTGCATTGCATGTTGAACGGCGGCGTCGATACGGGCTGGACTTTTTACACGCCCTTCAGTACCGAGTACACGAACACCAATATCATCGAGGCCGGACTCGCGGTCTTCATCGCGGGCTTCTCCTCGATTTTCACCGGACTGAATTTCATCGTCACCGTCCACCGCATGCGCGCTCCCGGCCTCACCTGGGACCGTCTGCCGCTATTTATCTGGGCGAACTACGCAACCAGCCTGATCATGATTCTGGGCACGCCCGTCATCGCCATCACCGTCGTGCTGGTGGCCGTCGAGCGGCTCTTACACCTCGGCATCTTCGATTCGAGACTTGGCGGAGACCCGCTGCTGTTCCAGCATCTGTTCTGGTTCTATTCGCATCCCGCCGTCTACATCATGATTTTGCCGTCGATGGGTGTGATCAGCGAGCTGGTAGCCTGCTTCGCGCGCAAACGCGTTTTCGGCTACAACTTTATCGCGATGTCGAGTATCGCCATCGCCGTTTTCGGATTTCTGGTCTGGGCGCATCACCTGTTTGTGGCCGGCATCTCGCTTTACGCGGCGATGATGTTTTCATTTTTGAGTTTTATCGTCGGCGTGCCATCGGCGGTCAAAGTTTTTAACTGGACCGCCACCCTCTACAAAGGCTCGATCTCCTACGCCACGCCGATGCTCTACGCCTTCGGCTTTATCGGCCTCTTCACGATTGGCGGACTCACAGGACTGATCCTGGCCACGATCGGCATCGACGTTCACGTTACCGACACTTACTTCGTCGTCGCCCACTTCCACTACGTGATGGTCGGAGGTGTGCTGATGGGGTATCTCGGCGGGCTGCACTTTTGGTGGCCGAAGATTACGGGACGCATGTATCCCGAGGCGTGGGCAAAACTTTCGGCGTTGTTTGTTTTCGTCGGCTTCAACCTGACGTTTTTTCCGCAATTCATTCTCGGTTATGTCGGGATGCCGCGCCGCTACTGGCAGTATCCGCCCGAGTTTCAGGTGTTGAACGTGCTTTCCACGGCGGGTGCAAGCGTGCTCGCGGTCGGTTATCTGCTGCCGATGATCTACTTACTCTGGTCGCTGAAATACGGACCAATCGCCTCCGCGAATCCATGGGGCGCGGCGGGTCTCGAGTGGCAGACGACGTCGCCGCCGCCTACTTTTAATTTTGACGAGACGCCCGTTGTGACCTGGGAAGCGTATAACTACGACGAGATTCCGGCGCCGAAGGAAGTGGAGGCTCCCTTTGCAGACTAACCCTGCCACAAGCGCCGCGACCGGCACAGCGACCATGGAACACGAAGCGCACAATCCGGCGCTGCTCCACCACTTCGCCGACGCGCAGCAGCAGAAGAACGCCGCGTCGCTTGGGATGTGGCTATTTCTGGTAACGGAAATCATGTTCTTCGGCGGCATGTTCTGCGCCTACCTGATCTACCGGCTGGAGCATTTCAACGCCTTTGCCGCCTCCAGTCAGCAGCTCAGCATCAAGCTCGGTGCGTTCAATACCGCGGTCCTGATCGTCAGTTCGCTGACGGTTGTTTTAGGCGTAAAAGCCGCCGAAGCGGGCAAGCGCAAACTGCTCGTTGCCTACCTCGTTGTTACCGTGTTGCTCGGCATGACCTTTCTGGTGGTAAAAGGTTTTGAGTATCGCGAAAAATTCGAGAAGCACCATGTGCCCGGGGCAACCTTCAATTTCACCAACACCTTCGATGACAACGGCAAGCAGATCCCGGTGAATTCGAAAGAAGCGGAGTTATTCTTCTCGCTCTACTTCGCGATGACTGGAATGCACGCGCTGCACATGATCATCGGTTGCGGCCTGTTTAGCGTGCTGGCGGTGTTTGCCTGGAGAGGACACTACACGCCCGGCTACTTTACGCCGATAGAAAATGCAGGATTGTATTGGCACTTGGTCGACATCATCTGGATTTATCTGTTTCCGTTGTTGTATTTGATCAGCAGACACTCGTAAGCGCCAAGGAACGTCTGATTAAGTTCTCGGTAGGTGCAATGGTACAGCTAGGGATGTGACCCTCAGCGGCTAAAGCCGCATGGGTGGCGGGATCTAACGGCATGGCTGAAGCCATGCCCTTTCAAAGCGATTGGGAACCGGGCTTAATCAGAGTTTCTCTAAGGATTGCCATGTCGGAACACGAAGAACACACCGAACACTCGCACGGCTTTTACATACTCATTGGCATGGGCCTGCTCGTCCTGACGGCGACCACGGTCGCGGCGGCCTTCGTGAACCTCGGTGCGTTCAATCCGGTGGTGGCGCTGCTCATTGCTACGATCAAGGCTACGCTCGTCGTGCTTTTCTTTATGCACGTTAAAGGCGCGAGCGAAAAACTTACTGGGATCGTTGTATTCTCGGGTTTCTTCTTTCTCGCGATTCTGTTGACGCTGACGCTTGCGGACTATTTGACTCGACCCTGGCGGTAAACTCCGTTTGCAGCGCCTTAGTCTGTGAAACCACAGTGTGTGCCCTGTGGTTAAAATATTTTTCTATCGTGAAGCATAGAGATCGATAGGGTTGATCGGCGAACTCCCCAGATAGAAGCCCCTTGCGCCGAGCGCCCGCATCCTCGAAGATATCCACTACCCTATGCCGCAAGACATCGCTTCTCCTCCGGCCCACGCCCAGCTTGACGCCACCGCGCTGGAAGCCTCGCTCCGCCGGCATCTTCGCGGAGAAGTTCGCTTTGACTCGGGCAGCCGCGCGCTTTACGCGACCGACGGCTCGAATTATCGCCAAGTCCCAATCGGTGTCGTAGTTCCTCGCGACAAAGAAGACGTGCTCGCCACCGTCGCCGTCTGCCGCGAACACGGCGCTCCACTGCTCGCACGCGGCGGAGGCACTTCGCTTGCGGGACAATGCTGTAACTCCGCCGTCATTCTCGATTTTTCAAAGTACATGGCGAACATTCTCGAGATCGATCCCGTGCGCCGCATTGCGCGGGTTGAGCCGGGAGTCGTCCTCGATAGCCTTCGCGGTGCCGCTGAAAAGCATCGCCTCACGTTCGCTCCCGACCCCGCGACGCATGATCGGTGCACTCTCGGAGGCATGATCGGCAACAACTCCTGCGGCGTGCACTCAATCATGGCGGGCAAAACGGACGACAACATCGAGTCGCTCGAAATTCTCACCTACGGCGGCCAGAGCATGCATGTGGGCGCGACCAGCGCAGACGACTTCGACCGCTTCATTCGCGAAGGCGGACGCCGCGCCGAAATCTATACCGGTCTCAAGTCGCTCGCCGACCGTTACGGCGAACAGGTGCGCCGCCAGTTTCCAAATATTCCGCGCCGCGTTTCCGGATACAACCTCAATCACCTGCTTCCCGAAAACGGCTTTCAAGTGGCACGCGCCCTCGTCGGCTCCGAAGGCACATGCGTCACGGTTCTCGAAGCGACGTGCCGACTAGTCGAGAGTCCTCCGGCGCGCGTGCTGCTCGTAGTGGGATGGCCCGACATTTATATTTGCGCCGACCACATCCCGCAGATCATGGAGCATCGCCCCATCGGCCTCGAAGCCTTTGACGACATCATGGTCAACGCCAGCCGCCGCAAACGCGTCAATCTCGAAGGCCTGGCGCTCTTGCCCGAGGGCGCGGGCTGGCTGCTGGTCGAATTTGGCGCCAACACCGCGGCCGAAGCCGAAGCACAGGCATGCCATCTGATGGAGACTCTCGAAGGCTCCGCGGCTCCGCCGAATCTGCGCTTGTTCACCGACCCGCGCCAGGCAAGACGCATTTGGGATGTGCGCGAATCGAGTCTCGGCGTAACTTCGCACGTCCCCGGCGAACCGCTGCGCTGGGAAGGTTTTGAAGATTCGGCGGTCGCCCCCGAAAAACTCGGCGGCTATCTGCGCGAGCTGCGCAAGCTGATGCAGGCTTTCCACTACGAAGGCTCGTTCTACGGACACTTCGGCCACGCCTGCGTGCACACGCGCATGGACTACGACCTCGAATCGACGGAAGGCGTGCGCAAGTTCCGCCAGTTCATGGAAGAAGCTGCCGACTTGGTCGTGCGCTACGGCGGCTCGCTCTCTGGCGAGCACGGAGACGGACAGGCTCGCGCTGAGCTTCTACCGAAAATGTTTGGGCCCGAAATCATGCAGGCGTTTCGCGAGTTCAAAGAGCTCTGGGATCCCGACTGGAAAATGAATCCAGGAAAACTGATCGAGCCGTACCGCCTTGACGAAAATCTGCGACTGGGCGCGGGCTACGCTCCATGGCAGCCGGAGACGCATTTCAAATTTCCCGACGACCACGGCAGCCTGGCCGCCGCGACGTTGCGCTGCGTCGGAGTCGGCAAGTGCCGCCGCGACGAAGGCGGAGTGATGTGTCCAAGCTTCCGCGTGACGCGCGACGAAGAACACTCGACTCGGGGACGCGCGCATCTGCTCTGGGAAATGACCAAAGGCGACGTCATCAAAGACGGCTGGAAGAACGAAGCCGTAAAAGAATCGCTCGACCTTTGCCTCGCCTGCAAAGGCTGCAAGAGCGATTG
>JAYUJG010000238.1:0-6044 GCA_043765355.1 Acidobacteriaceae bacterium
TTCGATTCAAGGGTTGTGGTGAGGACTCCCCTTGGAGGGGTCTTTTAAAGTCAAAGACTTAGCGGAATATTTTTGCCAAGTCTTTGAGAAATAACGACTTAACTGTAAGGTATTTAAGAATCAAGCATTTACGAGGAAAACCACGCGTACTCACACAAAACTTGCCACAGCCGGATATCGCATGCCCGCCGAGTGGGAGCCGCACGAATCCACATGGCTAGCCTGGCCACACTTCCGCGGAGACTGGCCGGGGAAATTCGAGCCGATCCCGTGGGTGTATGCCGAGATCGTCCGCAACCTGGCAAGACATGAGCGCGTGGACCTCATCGTCAACGATGCGAGCGCGGAGAAGCGCGCGCGTATCGTGCTGGAAAAGGCGGGTGCCCTTTCCGACAATGTTTTGTTTCACCGCTGGCGCACTGATCGCGTCTGGACGCGCGACTCCGGCTGCATCTTCCTCGCGCCACCTGCAGATCGCGATGAGACCGGACTACTCGCTTTGCACTTTCAGTTCAACGCCTGGGCCAAGTATTCGAATTACAAATTCGACGAAAAAAACGGCGCCCACATGGCCAAGGCCGCCGGCGCCCGCGAAGTACATCCCTTCGTCGGGAAACATCGCGTGGTGCTCGAAGGCGGATCGATCGACGTCAACGGCTGCGGCACGCTGCTCACCACCGAGGAGTGCCTGCTCTCGACAACGCAGCAGCGCAACCCTTCGATGGACCGCGACGCCTATGACCAATTGTGCGCCGAGTATTTTGGAGTGCAATCCGTCATCTGGCTCGATAGCGGAATCGCCGGCGACGACACCCACGGCCACGTCGATGACATCACCCGCTTCGTCGCTCCGAATACCGTGATCACGATGATCGAGCAGAACGAGCAGAGCGAAAACTACGCGCCGCTGCGCGCAAATCTGGGCCGCCTGAAAAACGCCCGCGCCGCCGACGGAAAGAAACTTGAAATCGTGGAACTCCCTATGCCGCGGCCCCTCATCTTTGAAGACCACCAGTTGCCCGCTAGCTACGCCAATTTCTATATCGCGAATGGGGCAGTGCTGGTGCCGGTCTTCAACGATCCGAACGATCGCATTGCGCTCAACACGCTGGAGGAGGTGTTCCCTGCCCGCGAAATCGTGCCGATTTATTCGGGCGATTTGATCTGGGGGTTTGGCGCGCTGCATTGCATGACACAACAGCAACCGAAAATCAGCGATTGAGCGCGCCTGAGTGGGTAGCGACGGGCGCAAGGGATTCTGGCCGGAAGTCTTCGTGATAATTCGGTCATATATCGACGAGAGCAGCGGTCCAAACGGTACGTTTGCATTGGGATGCGTCATCGCCAAAGGTACAAAGTGGTATCGGATCAACCGGGTGCGCGGCCGGTTAATTCATTTGCACTTTTACTCGTAAACTCCGAGATCGTTGCATACACATCAGGCATCATCTGATGCTATACTCAGTGCCTAGGAGTTCCCGTGAGAACAACCCTCGCTCTTGACGATGATCTGGTCCGCACCGCGCAGGAGTTCACTGGCGTAGCGGAAAAAACGGCGCTGATTCGCGAGGCCCTCAAGGCCCTCATTGAGCGGGAGAGCGCTCGCAGACTGGCGTCCCTCGGAGGAACGATGCCGGCGCTGAAAGACATCCGGCGCCGCCGAGCGCGGTTGAACGTGCGAACGAAAGCACGATCGAGAGCCCAATCAAATTGATTCTCGCCGATACCTCGGTCTGGATCGAGCACTTCCGTTCCGACAATAAAGATTTGCGCCAGTACCTCAATCAAGGACAGATCGTGATCCATCCGCTGATTGTCGCCGAACTTGCACTTGGCTTTCTCAAAGAACGCACCCAAACCCTTGCCTTGCTCGACCTGCTGCCACAGGTGCGGGGGGCACAGCTCGGCGAAGTGCGAGCGATGATCGAAGCGCGTCGTTTGTATAGCCTTGGCATCGGCCTGACTGACGCGCACCTGATCGCCTCTGTTTTTCTCACTCCGTCTACGCTCTTGTGGACCAAAGACAAGCAACTCCGCAAGGTTGCCGCCGCTCTCGACATTCACGTCGGTCTTGCCTAGCTGGATTCACAACCTCAGCGGCTAAAGCCGGAGTCAAAAAAGTCCTATATCGCAGCGGTGAACCGCTGCGCCACATAAAACCAAGCGCAACTGAATTTTTCCGCAGTCTCTGAAAACTTGTGCCCTTCCCTACATCTGAGGGCCACCCCAACGGTCGATCATTTACACTTTTACCCGTGAACGCCGAGATCATCGCCGTCGGGTCTGAGTTGCTCACTCCCCATCGCCAGGACACCAACTCGCTCTACCTTACCGAAAAGTTGAACGAGCTGGGCGTCGAAGTGCGCTTCAAATGCATCGTCGGCGACGACGCAGAAGGACTAACAGCCGCCGCCAAACTCGCCATGCGGCGTTCCGAGATCATCATTTTCTCCGGCGGCCTCGGGCCCACTGAAGACGACCTGACGCGCGAGTCAGTGGCCGATGCGCTCGGCTTGAAACTGCAACGCGATCCGCAAATAATCGCAAAGCTCGAAGAGCGCTTCGCCAAGCGCGGCATCAAGATGACGGCCAATAATGCCAAGCAGGCCGATATCATCTCAAGCGCAGTGATGTTGCCGAACTTGCTTGGCACCGCGCCCGGGCAATTTATCGCCGGAAAGTACGATGGCGAAGACCGGCTGCTGATGCTGCTTCCCGGGCCTCCTTACGAACTCAAGGCGTTGTTTGAGAACGAATGCATCCCGCGTCTGCGCGCGCGAATCCCCGTCCAGCACATTGCCACGCGCACGCTCAAGATGGCGATGATGCCCGAATCGCAAGTTGACGCCCGCGTCGCCCCGATCTACAAAACTTACACCGACGTCGAAACGACCATCCTCGCGGGCGCAGGCGAAATTCAACTACACCTGCGATGTCGGAAAGATTCGCAAGCCGAAGCTGACGCCCGCGTCGAAGAACTCGCAGAGAAGATCGAAGACGAACTCGGCGATGCCATTTTTTCTCGCAAAGGCGAAAGCATCGAACAGATCGTCAGCTATCTTTTACAGATGCGGAGCATGACGTTGGCTGTGGCCGAATCCTGCACTGGCGGACTCCTGGCCGAGCGCATCACCTCGCTGGGCGGCAGCTCGCGCTATTTTCTAGGCGGCGCCGTGGTTTATTCGAATGAACTAAAAACGCAGTTCGCGAATGTTCCCAAGGTGCTGATCAACCAGCACGGTGCGGTGAGCCGCGAAGTAGGCGCCGCGATGGCAGAAGGCATTCGCAAACGCTGCCTCGCGAGTTACGGCATCGGCATCACCGGAGTCGCCGGCCCGAGCGGCGGCACCGACCAGAAGCCAGTGGGCCTGGTCTACATCGCGCTCGCGGGCGAGGAAGGCACGCAGGTCGTCGAACGTAATTTTCTCGGCGACCGCCAGCGCATCCGCCAGTTCGCGTCACAGCAGGCGCTGGAGATGATTCGGCGGGCACTGTTGTAAGTCGTGGTTCACGTGTGGTGACGGGGCTCTGCCCCGTTCACGGGCCAAAGGCCCGTCACCACACAACCAGTATAAACATGCGAATATTCATCGGCATCGATCTCGCTCCTGAAGTTCGCGCCCACATCGAGCGCTTCATGGAAGGCATCCAGGGCTTCGCACCCGATGCCCGCTGGGCGCGTCCGGAGTCGCTGCACATCACTTTGAAATTCATTGGAGAACAAACGCCGCAGCAGGTCGAGGCCATCGCTCAGCGCTTGCAGCGAGTCGAACCCAGCGCATTCGAAATTCGTTGCGGCGGATACCGATTCTTTCCCACAGCAAAGGCTCCGCGCGTATTCTGGATCGGCATCGAGTCCGGACCGGAGTTAGCGGAGTTGGCATTGAGTGTTGATGCGGCGGTCGCCGAACTCGGCATCCCGCGCGAGGAGCGGCCGTACAGTCCGCATTTGACTCTGGCGCGCGCGAGCGGCCGGTCGGGCGCTCCGCATCGGCGCAAAGAGGATGGACCCAACAATATATTCGCGGCGCTTCAAAAAAGACTCGCCACCATGAAGCTAGATTTCGGCACGATGACCGCCCGGGAGTTTATTCTTTATCAGAGTCAGCTTTCAGCATCGGGGTCTCGGTACACGAGGCTGCAACAATTTCCGCTGCGGCCTCTCTAACGCGTGGCATCTGTACCGACATGATATTTTGCAGCAAACCGTCAACGCATCGTTAGTTTCAACATGAATCCTTACCTAGTCACTGCGGCGTTGAGCTACCTGCTGGGGTCAATCCCATTCGGCTACATTCTCGTGCGGATTTTCACCGGCGAAGATGTCCGCGCCACTGGCAGCGGCAATATCGGCGCAACCAACGTGGCTCGCAGGTCACCCGCTCTCGGGATTGCGACTCTGCTGCTGGACGCGGCCAAAGGCATGGTGGCGGTCCTCATCGCGCGCGCTCTTTTTGGCGGAACGCATCAGCCGCTCGTCGCGACCACGGCTGCTTTCTTCGCCGTCTTCGGTCATCTGTTCCCCGCCTGGCTGAAATTTCGCGGCGGCAAGGGCGTCGCCACGAGCCTCGGAGCATTTATATTGATCACCCCAAAATCTATTCTGTGCATGGCGGCAATTTTCCTGCTGATCGCCGTGGTTTTTCGTTACGTCTCGCTCGGCTCGGTGGCCGCAGCCATCGCATTTCCAATTCTCGCCTGGGCGTTCCACGAATACGCAGATTCGCGGCAACTGATTTTGTTCGCCCTGATCTCGGCGCTCGTCATTTGGAAGCATCGCCCAAACATCGGCCGCCTTTTCTCCGGAACGGAAACAAAACTCGGGAAGAAGTCGGACACGAACTCACGAGATATTTCCGCGACAGAATCGGCCCACTTCGGAGCCACCCGCCAATGAGCCGCATCGCCATCGTTGGAGGAGGAGCGTGGGGCACCGGGCTGGCAATCGTGCTCGGACGCAGGGGCACACACCAGATCCGGCTCTGGGCGCACGAACCGGACGTTTGCGAAAGCATCGCGCGCAGGCGGATGAACGAACGATTCCTCCCCGGCGTCATTTTGCCCGGCTCGATTACCGCGACCGGCGACCTGCACGCCGCGCTCGATGCCGCCGAGATCGTCGTGAGCGTCATGCCCTCGCAACATTGTCGAGCGCTCTTTGAACGCATGGCGCCCGCGCTGGCAAACCGGCCCGAAACACTTTTCGTCAGCTGCACCAAGGGACTCGAAGACGGAACGCTATTGCGCATGACCGAGGTTGTCGCCGACGTCCTGCGGAAAAACAAATTCACGCCTCGCATCGGCGCGCTCAGCGGGCCCTCGTTCGCGATCGAAGTGGCACGCGGAGATCCGACGGCGGTGACCATCGCCTCCACCGACGCTGAACTTGCTCGAACGGTGCAAAGTGCATTTAACGATTCGCGCTTTCGCGTGTATACCAACGACGACGTCATCGGCGTGGAACTTGGCGGCGCTCTCAAAAACATCATCGCCATTGCCGCCGGAGTCTGCTCCGGCCTTGGCCTCGGCCACAATTCTGTCGCCGCGCTCATCACCCGCGGACTCGCCGAAGTGGCGCGCCTGGCAGTGGCATGCGGCGGACGACTTGACACGATGGCTGGACTGGCTGGATTAGGCGACCTGGTCCTCACCTGCACCGGCGATCTCTCGCGCAATCGCAGCGTAGGCGTGGAGCTCGGCAAGGGCCACAAGCTTCCCGACATCGTCGCGGGCATGCACGGAGCCGTTGCCGAAGGCATCTTTACGACCAAGGCGGCGGTGGGATTGGCGCGCACAAAAGGCGTCGAGATGCCCATTACCGAACAGATGTATGCGATCCTCGAAGACGGCAAATCACCGCAACAGGCCATCGAAGAGTTGATGACGCGAGCGGCGAAACACGAAAAGTGACGGCTACCTTTCGCTACTTTTTATCGGCGACCTCGAGGTCCTGCGAGGCGACCACCTGCCACTTTCCGTTCCGCTTTACGAAAACGTCAGTCCAGATGAATCGGCCGGTTTTTCCATCCGATTTGCGCTTCCAG
>JAYUJG010000239.1:0-2966 GCA_043765355.1 Acidobacteriaceae bacterium
AGACGGAGGCGGCGCGACTCGGGCCCGCCCAGCACCCCGTACACCATCGTGAAATACATGTCCCCGTTATCCTGAAAGCGGCGATTCAGCTCGCCCAGAGCCTCGTGCGGCGCGACGACTTCATGCCAGGGCGCGGTTGCGATCGGTCGCTTCAGCAGTGCGTTGCCCAGCGGCCCGCTCGATAGCATTTTGCTCAACGTCACCGAGAGCATCGCCGCCGGAATCCCGTGTCCGGAAACATCCAACTGATAAAAACCGGTTGTCGTTTCGTTCAGCGGAAAAAAATTGAAGATATCGCCCGCCACCATGCTCGCGGGCAGAAACAGAGACTCAAACCGCACCCCGCGAATTTCCGTTGCCGGAGGCAGCAGGCTCCGCTGCATACGGGCCGCCGCTTCCAAATCGTGCCGGATCGTGTCATAGGCGGAGGCCAGCTTCCGGTTCTCCTGCTCCAGCCGCTTCTCAAGATCAAGCACCCGCTCGCCCGAGGCCATGCGCACCAGCAGTTCGTCTTCCTGAATCGGCTTTGTCAAAAAATCGTCCGCGCCGCACCTCATCCCCTCAATCAAATCGGCGCGCGCATTTTTGCCCGTGCACAGAATCATGTACACATACCGCCCCAACTGGCTCGCCCGCACCTTCCGGATCAATTCCAATCCGTTCAATTCCGGCATCATCCAGTCCGTAAACACCATGCTGATCGGATCCCGTTGCAGCGTCTCCCAAGCCTGCGCCCCGTTGCTGACCGTGGTCACTTCGTGATGGCGCTGTTCCAGCATGGCCGTCAAAACGTCTCGTTGGATTTCGTCGTCGTCGGCAATCAGAATTTTCATCGGTGCCTCGGCCCGCGGGCGATTTCCAGTCGCACGACGACTCGTTCCATCATTTCGTAGTCCCCACAACAACGCAGCTCTTCCCAGATGCCAAGCCCGGCGTTCCCCTTCCGTACCACCCGCGTTTTCCCAGAAGCACAACCGTCGATCGCCCCTGCGCCGCATACCATCCCGGATCGCTCAATTCAACTTCCTGACCGGCCTCGCAGCTGTCGTCCGGCGGACTGGCTCCGGTATCGACAAAGCGCGTCCAGCGCCACTCTGGAAAGCGTCACCGCCCTCGCGTGCTCCGCGAACAACGCAAAGTTCACTCCTCCGCGCTCGACCGTCGCCCCGAGCGGCAAAGCCCGTCCCCGGACGATTTCAAAATCCGGCCGGATCATTGCCAGAACCTTATTGCGTTGCGTAATGACGCGCATGGGCGACGGGCTCGAACCGCGTACCTCGTACTTCTGACCTCGTACTTCTGACCTCGTACTTCTTACTTCTGACTTCTTACTTCTGACCTCTTACTTCTGACCTCTACCCGAAACTCTTGATCCCCCAGATGTCCCGCGCATATTCCGTCACCGTGCGGTCACTGCTGAACTTACCGGTTCGCGCTACATTCAGAATCGCTTTTTGCGCCCACTGCGCTGGATTCTGAAAGTCCCGGCTGACCCGCTCCTGCGCCGCCACATACGACTCCAAATCGGCGAGATGAAAATACCGATCGCCGTGCACGAGAATCGCTTCCCAGATTGGACGGAACAGCCCCGGATCTTCGGGGCAAAATAAGTCGCCGCCAAGCGCGTCCATCACTCGCCGGGTGATCGGGCTGTGTTCGTAGTAACCTCGCGGGTCGTAGCTGCTGCGAGCCTGTTCCACCTCGGTCGCAGTCAGTCCGAAAATATAGATGTTGTCCGCGCCCACCTCTTCCTGAATCTCGACGTTCGCGCCGTCGAGGGTGCCGATGGTGAGCGCGCCGTTCATGGCAAATTTCATGTTTCCAGTGCCCGACGCCTCCATGCCCGCAGTCGAAATCTGTTCGCTCAAATCGGCGGCCGGAATAATTCGCTCCGCGAGCGAAACCCGGTAGTCGCGCAGAAAGACAACCTTCAACAGTCCCTCGGCGCGCGCATCGCGATTCACCGTCGCCGCGACGTTGTTGATCAGTTTGATGATTAGCTTCGCCATCCAATACCCGGGCGCGGCCTTTCCGGCAAAAATATGCGTGCGCGGCGCGACCGGCTTCGCGCCATCTTCGACCAGACTCAGGTAGCTGTGCATGACGTGCATCACATTCAGCAATTGCCGCTTGTATTCGTGCATGCGTTTCACCTGCACATCGAACAGCGACGCGGGATCGACGACCACCTGTTCGCTTTCGCGAATGAAGTGCGCCAGCCGCTCTTTATTGTTTTTCTTGACACGGAGAAACTCCTGCTGCAAGCCGGCGTCCCCGGCATGTTTCTCGAGTCCGCGCACTTGCTCCAGGTTCGTGATCCACTCCTTGCCCACGCGCGCCGTAATCAGCCCGGCCAGTTCCGGGTTCGCACTCGCCAGCCAGCGCCGATGGGTAACGCCGTTGGTCTTGTTGCTGAAACGCTCCGGCCACAACTCGTGAAAATCGGGCACCAGGCGCGTCTTGACCAGATCGGAGTGCAGCGCCGCAACTCCATTGACGGAATGGCTCCCGGCAATCGCCAGCGGCGCCATCCGTACCTGGCGGTTGTCTCCCTCCTCAATCAGCGACATCCGCGCCCGCCGCTCGGGCTGGTCCGGAAAACGCGTCTCCACTTCTTCCAGAAAACGCCGGTTGATTTCGTAGATGATCTGCATGTGCCGCGGCAACACTCGTTCCAGCAGCGCGACCGGCCATTTCTCCAGCGCCTCCGGCAACAGCGTGTGATTGGTGTAGCCGCAGCTGGCCTGCGTAATTTCCCACGCCTGCTCCCACCCGAGCGCATGTTCATCCACCAGCAGGCGCATCAACTCGACCACCGCCAGCGCCGGATGCGTGTCGTTCATCTGGATGGCAAATTCATTCGGAAACCCGCGCAGGTCCCGCGCTCCGCCCCGATGGAACCTCCGCATCGTGTCCCGCAGCGCGCACGCCACCATGAAATATTCCTGGATCAACCGCAGCTCTTT
>JAYUJG010000240.1:0-12444 GCA_043765355.1 Acidobacteriaceae bacterium
ATCTTCACCGTTTCAGAACACGCCAACCGCAAAAAATACGCTCTGTCGAAGCAGCAGATGAAAGATCACTTCCAATTGCTTCAGAGCGAGACCGTCGAACGCGAACCTCTCGGCATACGCCCCGGCAACGTGCTGGTTCCGGTCCGCGACTACAACACACTGAATCATCTGCGCTGGGTGCTCGAACACACCGACACCCGCGAACAAGATGTAGTCGTGATGACCGCCCGCGTCAGTCAGTACGGCACCGCCGCCTACGGACTTTCGGCCGAACAGATGTTCGACGATTACGAGCAGACGCTTTTCACGCGCGCCGTCTCGGTCGCCGAAAGTGTAGGAAAGAAAGTATCGCTGCTGGTAGTCCCGGCGCGGGATGCGTGGTCGGCCATCGCCCAGACCGCACATAGTCTCGAGTCGTCAACGGTAGCAGCAGGGCTCTCGGGCAAGATGACCACCGCCGAACAGGCCTTCGCACTCGGAACCGCGTGGGAATCGATCCCGGAACCAAAAGAACAATTTGTATTGCAGATCATTCGCCCCGAAGGCATCGTCGACACCTTCCGCATCGGTCCGCACACGCCGACTATGAAGAACGAGGACGTAGTCCTGCTTCATCGCTTGTGGCTGAATGTCACCCGGGAACCGGGGTTGGGAAACATCCATCACCACGACATCCTGACTGAGGCGCTAACCCGCTTCGCGCGCGACTACGGCGCCCGCGACCGCCAGGACATCGTGAAAGAACTACAACGCCTCGGTGTCCCGGCAGGTTCCGGCCCGTTGCCCGTACGGCGCATCGCCGATCAGATTCCGACCGTGCAACCCGAGCCTGGGAAATCCGGCCAAGACGACGGGCAGCACAACCCATAACTCCGTCCCGGAAAGACAATAGCGGCTTGCGGGAAACTAAAATTCGGCAAGAACGCGAAGGGCAGGAGTTCACTCGTGCCCCAAGTCGTTGAAAATTTGGTTCGCGCTTTAGCGCCTGCGGTGCGTTTCTCGCGCCGATGGCGACTTTTTCCGAAGCCTGCCAGGCCCCACTTGAAAGAAGAAGACGCCTCTTCGCCTGCCCGCTGTGCCTCCGTGGTAAATGGTTTTTGTCGCGGGATACTCACCCTGCGCGTGATCGTCTTCACTTCACCTTCGGCGAGCTCAAATCCGCAGCCTTCTGATCGTCCCCATGAATGACGTAGTCATCCTCCGCATAGAACGAGCGGTGCTCGGTATCCACTTGCTTGGGCGTCATGGTGAAAACGAAGCCGTCTTTGTGAGGCCGGTAGCTCGCCGTATAGTCTCCGCGGTCGGTGGTATGCGCCATGCGTTTGGTGAAGGACGCGGTTCCTCCCAACGCTTCTAGTGAGTCGGTAAACTTGTCATGCCGCTTCTTATATTCGCGCTCTGCCCGCAGCACCACCCGCATGTAGCCAAGGGCCTGGGCCTCTGATTCCGACCGGGCAGGATCACCCGGAAACTTTGGATGATAGGCCGCTGGGGGTTGCGCCGACTGCGTTGAACCTTGATTCGCGGGCGTTGAACCTGGATTCGATGAAGCTGGATTCGATGAGCCTGGATTCGATGAAGCTGGCGTTGCGGGCTGCTCCTGCGCCACCACAAACGCGGCTCCCATCAAGCCGATTGCGAGTATCCCTGCCCTATACCTCGGTGTCCGCCTTCGGTTCACGGCCATTCCTCCTCCATCCGTCCTGGAGATAGCTGCCTTCGGGGGGTTACCCCCGTAATTTGTAACGGTCGGCAATCGTTTCAATTCCGTGCTGGATGAGGCAAGCTTAAACAGGATGCAATCCTAACAGGGAAACCTTAATGAAAGCTGCCGTCGCCAGAAAGCCGTTGATCCGTATCGCCGTAGTGGAAAGCGATCCGCTGCGATTTGTTGGATTCCGGGCGCTCTTCGATACCGAGCCCGACTTGGAGTTGGTGTCCGCCTCGATGGCCGAACTGGGCCAGTTGCAGGCCATCGACTTGGTCCTGCTGGGCAATCGCGGTGGCCAGAACCTCTACGACATCATGGCCAGCATGAAAGCCATCCGCCCGGATCTGCGCATCATCGTGACCGGCTCTGGCATGGACGATGAAAGCGTGCTCAAAGCCATCGCCGCCGGTGCCAAAGGCTACGTCGACGAAGCCGCATCGCCCGCCGAGTTTATTCAGGCTCTGCGGATGGTGCATCAAGGCTCAGTGTGGGCTCCACGCCGTGTGCTCTCAACTTTTATCGAACGCGTCAGCTCATCGCCGGGGCGCATCTTCCCCGCCGGCCGCATCACCTTCACCGACCGCGAAAAAGAAGTTCTCGAGATGCTGGTGGCTGGACGCTCGAACAAGGAAATTGGCTCCGCCCTAGGCATCGAAGAACGCACGGTAAAAGCGCACGTAGCGAAACTGATGCGCAAAGTTGGAGTGCAGAATCGCATCGCACTGTCGGTTCATGCCATCACACATTCGCTGGTGACGGCAAAGTAACTCAGACCAGACCCTTCTTAACATTGTGATCCCGAGCGTAGTGAGGCCTTCACAAAGTGAAGGCCTCACCAGTCGAGGGACCCCGTGTTTCGCAGGCGCAACAACAGCCCTGGCAAAGTTGTCGCGACGCCCCCAACGCCAGCTCTCACCCCAGACGAGCGTCTGTCTTTGGGTGGCGCAGCGCTGCGGCTGCGGTTTCAGCATCCCCCTTGAGTTCGGCTTTAGCCGCTGCGGTCCCGCGCTCCATGAGCACAATCGCGATATCACGATAGCAATCTTGGCTCAAGAAGGATCGCGACCGGCAGAATGGGCCACAACAACCGTGTCTGCAACGGTCGGTCGATTCGGAATCAACCACCGAAATAAGAATGTTGCGGCAAAAGCGCCCGCAATCTGGGCCACGATGAACGGTGGAACGTCCCGCGGAGCAATTCCTGCAAACGTATCTGACAACGATCTAGCCATAGTTACCGCGGGATTGGCAAAGGAAGTCGATGCTGTGAACCAATACGCGGCAGCGATGTAGCTCGCAACTGCGAACGGCGTCGTTCCCGAGCGCAATCTCGAACATCCCCGGATCACCGACAGTAACCCGAACGTTGCTACGAACTCGCTCAGAACCAACGCCCGCCCATGCCGAGGGTGCGAGGAGAAGGAGTACCAGCGCAGCCCAAACATCGGATGCGCGATGATCGCTCCCCCCACTGCTCCCGCACATTGCACAAGCATGTAAACTCCCGCTTCGGGCCAAGGGATCTCGTGCTCAATAGCGTCGGCAAGTGTAACAGCTGGATTTAGGTGTGCTAACGACAGAGATCGGCCCAAACGTCAGAATGAGAGCGACCAACGCCGCGCCCGTCGCAATAGTGTTTACAAGCAGAGCAATGGCGACGTTTCCACCTGCCAACCGCTCGCCCATGATGCCCGACCCCAGTACGGCGGCAACGAGGAAGGCAGTACCCAGAAACTCCGCCGTCAGCCTGGCATGCAGGTTGAATGTCATTGCTGGCCGATCTTGTCGATCTCCGTCTTGATTGCCCTCTGGTCGATGGAAGCGAGCGGCAGACTGAGAAACAGCCCGATTCGGCGTTCAAGGGTTACGAAGGCGTCACGGTAGGCTCGCTTGACCTCCTCTGCCGTGCCTCGGACCGCAGCGGGGTCGGGAGTCCCCCAGTGAGCCGTCAAAGGCTGACCCGGCCAGAACGGGCAGATTTCCTTCGCAGGATTGTCACAGATTGTGAAGACAAAATCGAGGTGGGGGGCGTCGGGCTTTGCGAACTCGTCCCAACTCTTGCTTCGCAGACCATCCGTGGGCAAATGGGCACTCGTTAGCTCCACGATAGCCTCCGGTCGAACTGTTCCCGATGGATGGCTCCCAGCACTATAGGCGGTGAAGGTCGGTCGGCCTTTGTAATTCATGATTGCCTCGGCCATGATGGAGCGAGCCGAGTTTCCTGTGCATAAGAACAGGACGTTGTATTTATGCATGTTGTTCGCTCACTGGCAGCAGGTTGGCCCGCAGCAAGCTTCCTTTCGCTGCGGCTTCACGGCTCGCACAAAGGCGCTCATGAACTTGCCGTCCACCTGCGGTGCAATCGCATCCACGTCGATGTTTTGGCCGGAAAGGAATTCGCGAGCGTCCTCTAGGCGATAAACTCTGGTCGGCTCAATCTCAATTTTCTCGAATCCAGCCGACGCTAGTTTGCTGCGGTATTCGTTCTCTTCGAGTGCGCCTGCAACGCACCCAACCCAGAGCAGTACGCTTTGACGAATCTCAGGCAGCATCTCGCCGCGAGTCACTACATCGGACACAGCAAAGCGTCCACCTGGCTTCAAAACTCGGAGAGCCTCCCGAAGCACCCGGTCTTTATCCTCTGAAAGGTTGATTACGCAATTGGAGATGATGACGTCGACAGAGTTGTCCGGTAACGGGATGTGTTCAATTTCACCCTTCAGGAACTCGACGTTTTCAATTCCGGCTTTGCGCTTGTTCTCGTTGGCCAGCGCCAGCATCTCGTCCGTCATGTCGAGGCCGTAGGCTTTTCCAGTGGGTCCCACTCGCTTCGCCGAGAGCAGCACATCGATGCCACCTCCGGAACCGAGGTCTAGAACAACCTCGCCCGGATTCAACTTCGCCAGAGCGGTCGGATTCCCGCAGCCTAGCGATGAGAGTAGGGCTTCCTCGGGAACCTGCTGCGCTTGCGAGTTGTCATAGAGATTGGAAGTGATGGGGTCGGCACATCCGCTGCCAACGCTCGCTCCGCAACAGGAACTCCCGCCAGTTTTCACGCGAAGAGCTGCTTGCGCGTACTTTTCTTTGACGACTTTCTTGATGTCTCCCGTGCTCATAATCCCTCCCTACTTGCAGAGTCGAATGATTTGTTCGGGTTTTAGTGCATTGTTTCGAGTGCAACACTCGGCGTATAGAAACTGAAGCAGTTCTTGAAGAACTTCCGTGTTGGCGGTATATCGCTGGAACGTGCTTTCTCTCTGAACGCGCACAAGATTCTCGGATTTCAGCTTGTCGAGATGGTGCGACAGGGTGGAGTTCGGGATATCTAGCTCGCCTTGAATCTCGCCGGCGACAAGTCCTTCGGGATGGGCTGACAACAGCAACTGCATAATTCGCAGTCGCGGCTCAGTTCCCATAGCGGAGAACAAGTCCGCATACCTGGCAATTGGAACTTCAATTCCGTGCGCTCGCCGAAGTTTCATAGTTCGATGTTTGCAGAAATATGGGCTAATGTCAAGCTGCCCAATTGCGAACCGTTGTAAAGGCGATTACATCTACGACGAAACCAAGATTCCGACTGCGCATTGGGCACGCACCCCAAAATATCGCAACACTCCGGTTACCAAAGTCCAGTGCCCCTCGTAATCTTGTCCGCCCCGCTAGACCTGCCCCATACTCGCCTCACCTACCACAGAACCTGGGAGACGGGGTTGGAAACGGAGATTAGGGTCGCCGCTTTCAGCCCCGCATTTTTTTGTCTTTACCCCTGACTCACCCTGATCACTACCCTCGTTTCCTCCCCACCCGCGCCCCGCATCGAATAGAATCAGAGCAACAGAATCCATACTCCTAATCTCCCATGCGAGGCACGATGCGAAATCTCCTGGCTTTATCGCTCCTGTTCTGTTTCCTGACCCCAATTCTTTCCGCGACTACCGACGAAGACACCAAATCCCCAGAGCCCAATACCAAAGCCTCCGGACGCATCGAGGCCGCTGGCACCGTGCTCGACGAGATTCAGGGTGCTCCCGACCAGCGCATCCCGGAAGAGGTGCTCGGCTCGGCCGAGTGTGTCGCCGTGGTTCCGTCGCTGCTTAAGGGAGGATTCGTGTTCGGTGGCCGTTATGGCCGCGGCGTCGCCAGTTGCCGCACGGCAAAAGGCTGGAGCGCGCCCGCGTTCTTCACCATCACGGGCGGAAGTTTCGGCCTCCAGATCGGCGGCCAGGCCGTTGACCTCGTCATGCTGATCATGAACAAAGAGGGCATGAATAACCTGCTCTCCAGCAAGTTCAAGCTAGGCGCCGATGCCAGCGCCGCCGCCGGACCGGTCGGACGCCACGCCTCCGCCGACACCGATTGGAAAATGAGAGCGCAGGTTCTGACCTATTCGCGAGCCCGCGGCCTCTTTGCCGGACTCGAACTCGCTGGCGCCGTCATTAAGCAAGACAAAGACAGCACTCGTGATTTCTACGGACGCATGGTGCCCTTCAAAACGTCGCTAAAGGGAGACATCGAAGCTCCGAAAGCTGCATATCCCTTCTTGAGCACACTGGCCAAGTGGGCGGTACGGGCGTCAAAGTAAGCGACAGAAAGTTCTCAGTTCTCGGTTCTCGGTTCTCAGTCTTTCGGACGTGCATTCACTGAGAACTGAGAACCGGGAACCGAGAACCACAACCTTGCGCGAACGCCTCGAATACGCCCTGGTCTGGCCCTGCATAAAAATGCTGGGCTTGCTCCCCCGTCCCCTGGCGCGAGCCATTGGGATCGCTCTCGGCCTGGCCGTTTACACTGTCCACGGACGCCTGCGCCGCGTCGGCCTCCGCAACCTGACTCTCGCCTTTCCGGATATGACCGACCGCGAGCGCCGCAGCTTGCTTCGCGGCGAATTCGTTTCCCTCGGACGCCAACTTGCCGAAGTCTGTCTCTTCCCGCGCTACACCCGCGAAAATGTCGAGCGAATCGTCGCCTACAGCGGCTTCGAGAACTTCGAGCGCGCCTACGCCCGCGGCAAAGGCGTCCTCTTCCTCACCGGACATCTCGGAGCCTGGGAGCTCTCCGCCTTCGCCCATTCTCTGCAAGGCCATCCGCTATCAATCGTCATGCGCTCACTCGACAATCCCTTCGTCGACAAGCTGATCCAGGGCTATCGCACCATGCACGGCAACCGCACCGTCGATAAAGACGACTTCGTGCGCGGCCTGCTCTCCGCGATGAAAGCCGGAGAAACCGTAGGCATCCTGATGGACACCAACATGACTCCGCCGCAAGGCGTGTTCGTGGATTTCTTCGGCATCGCCGCCTGCACCGCCAGCGGCCTCGCCCGCATCGCCCTGCGGACCGACGCGGCTGTAGTTCCCGGCTTTACCGTGTGGGATAAGAAACTAGGCAAATACATTCTGCGTTTCGATCCCGCCGTAGAGTTAATTCGCACCGCCGACAACGAGTCCGATATCGTGGCCAACACCGCAAAATTCACGAAAGTCATCGAAGAGACAATCCGCCAATATCCCGACCAATGGCTCTGGGTCCACCGCCGCTGGAAAACCCGCCCCCCGGACCAACCACCACTGTACTGAGCAATAACCGAAGGTATCGTGTGGTGGCGGGGCTCGGCCCCGCAAGACGGGGCAAAGCCCCGTCACCACACGAGAATGTCTCGCCATTGTGCATATCCGCCCCATGAAGCGACAATAGACAACCATGACCCGAACCCTGCGCGATCTGGCCGAAAAGCTCGGCTGTCATCTCGTCGGAGACCCCAGCATCGCCGTAAGCACGGTCTCCAGTCTGCAATCCGCCACTAGCAGCAGCATCGTCTTCGTGGAAGATACCGAGCATCTCGACGCCGCGTTTCGCTGCAAGGCGGCAGCCGTCATCGTGAAAGAATTCCCGTCCGGCAGTTTCGCCACCGATGCTGCCAAGCCGATCCTGATTTCTGCCCAGCCGCGCCTGACCTTCGCGCGAGCGGCAAAGCTGCTCCGCGACCCCGGCCACAATCGGGCCATTCATCCCTCCGCCATCGTCGGCGAGCGCGTCACAATCGGCGACAAAACCACCATCGGCCCCGGCGCAGTGATCGGCGACGACGTCGTGATTGGAAGCTACTGTCGCATCGACGCCAACGTCATCATCTACGCGGGCACAATGATCGGCGATCGTGTGGTGGTGCAGGCAGGAGCCGTTCTGGGCAGCGAAGGCTTCGGCTACGTCCGAGACGCCGAAACTGGACGCTACGAGCAATCCCCACAAATCGGCCGCCTGATAGTCGAAGACGACGTGGAAATCGGCGCCAACTCCACCATCGACCGGGGCGCGCTTGATGAAACGCGAATCAAACGAGGAGCAAAGATCGACAACCTGGTCCACATCGGCCACAACTGCCAGATCGGCGAAAACGTAGTAATCGCCGCCCAAACCGGCCTCTCCGGCAGCGTCACCATCGAAGACAACGTCATCATGGGAGGACAAGTAGGCATCGGCGATCACGCCCGAGTAGAGTCCGGAGCGATGCTGGGAGGCCAGTGCGGCATCCTGCCCAAGAAAATTTTGCGCGGAAACGGTGTCGTTTTCTGGGGAACCCCAGCCAAGCCGGTGAAAGAGTATCTTAAAGAACTGGCATTTCTATCGAGATCGGCGAGAAAGAAAGAGCTCTGAGCCACGAGCTGTGGGCTCGGAGCAGGAGGGATTCGGGTAGCTCGTAGCCCGAGGCTCAGAGCTCGAAGCTCAAGCGCGAAGCAAAGCAGCCAGCACCCAATACCCATGTCCATCGTCGTCATCGGAGGCCACACCCGCAACATCGGAAAGACCAGCGTCGTAGCCGGTCTAATCGCCGCCCTTCCCCATTTCCACTGGACCGCCCTAAAAATCACCCAATACGGACACGGCGTCTGCTCAGCCAACGGCGAGCCCTGCGACTGTGTTACCGCCGATCATTCTTTGGCTGTGTCGGAAGAAAAAGATCGCTCCGGCGAATCCGACACATCGCGCTTCCTGGTCGCCGGAGCCGATCACTCCTGGTGGGTCCGCACCCAGCAAGGCCACTTAGCCGAAGCCATGCCGCGCATCCGCAAAATCCTCGCTTCGACGCAAAACGTCATCATCGAATCCAACAGCATCCTGCACTTCATAAAGCCGGATCTCTATCTGACTGTCTTAGATCCACAAACCGCCGACTTCAAAGCCTCAGCCCAAACTTTCCTGGATCGCGCCGACGCAGTGCTCTTGCACTCCCTCGAAGATTCCGCGACGCCAGCCTGGGAACAAGCCTCACTCAAACCCGTAGTCGACCGCCCAATGTTTGCAATCAACCCGCCGAACTACGTAACGCCGGAAGTCATAGAGTTCGTTCGCGCACGGCTGTTGTCGCATCATCCAGTTTCTCAGAATGACCAAAGCAAGCCATGATTTTCTCGGTGCCCTCAGCGTCACGGCGGTGATATCGCTCTACGTATACATCCCGATCACCCGCTCAATCGCCCGCCGGCAAATCGCGCAGAACTTTTTACTGCGAGTAAACATGATGCAATCCACCTCCGGCCGGTAATATCCCTTGGCTTCGTAGTTCGCGCCTTCGAACGCGCCGACTTTCCCCTGATATTTCTCCGAACGAAACAGCGCATCTTCCTTCTCGCGCTCGCGGCGGAAGAGTTCCTCCATCTCCGCCTCGGGCTTCCCGTCCGCGCGCAACTGCCGCCGCTGTTTCTGAATTCCAATCTCGAAGGCTTCAAATTGTTCCTTGGCCCAGGGCGTGGGCAGAGGCGTCGCGGCCTGCACCAAATCCCTCCACTTCAAGTTCGCAGGATCGAGCAGCGCCGTGACATTCGGCTCCCAAGGCTCCGTCTTTTTCTCTGAAGAAAGATAAGCCACGTCCGACGTGTAGTACTCATCCGCGAGTCCGGCAAAGTGATGTCCAAATTCATGCACACCCACATACCCGGACCAGGCGTTGTCAATCGCGACCGTTCCGTAGAGATTGAAGATCCCTCCGCCACCGTAAGTCTTTTCATTCACCAGAATCTCGACAAACTCGTACGGAGCAAACGACGCCACGTCCCGCATCACGCGGTTCTCTGTGGTCAGCACATAGCGCTCGCTGTCGAACGTGTCATAGCTCGCGCCGAGCGGCGACCGCCGGTAAATTCCAGTGGACGGTCGAGACACGCCCGACTCCGCAGCCGCCGGACACAATCCCCACACATTGAAATCTCTCTGGTGCTCGCGAAATGGAGATGTGGCAAATAACTCTCCGACGAATCGCCGCGCGTCTTTCTCAAATTTGGGCCGCTCCGCCGCCGTATACCCATCGCCGAGCACCAGCAGATCCACCTTGTTCGCGGGATCGCCCATCTTCTGTAGTTCAATCAACACACCTGGAGAAGCCGGACGCGAACGGTCAATGAACTTGTCTTTCGGATCCACGACTGTCTTCCACACCTCGCGAAAAGCGCCACCGACACGCTCTTTCAGCGAGACTTCAACAGGGGCATCAGGGCTAGGAAAGCGCAGTGACTCCGAAAACGTCCGATTCCCGTGGGCTGCCTCGTCGGTATCCTTCCACTCGCCAAATATGGAATTGAATCCGCGTGAGTAGAGCAACTTTCCGCCGCCGCCCTCGCGTACTTCAAACAAATAATTTCCCAGCTGACTTTCGTCAATCGCTTTGTTCGGATTCCCCGGCCAATCGAGCGGTTCAAGTACGACGCGATCAAGACTGAACCATTCTTCGTGAGAGTTTCCCGTGTGGTAATAATCGACGCGCAGGGTGCGCGGAGCGGCAAAACTGGAGAGACAAAATAAAAAACAAACGACCATGACGCCCAGCATTCGTTTCATGCCAGAAATTGTAGTGTAATAGTTTGCTGGACGACTCAGTTCGTATCCCGGTTTCGTATCAGGACATCACTTCGCAGCACTCGGAAAAAACCGCCCTTGGACTGATTTGGGGTGGCGCAGCGCTTCAGCGCTGCGATAAATACTTTGTCTGAATTCGGCTCTAGCCGCTGCGGTAAGAGGTTCGACCACAACTGTTAAGCCTAAGCGCCCGGCTTGATCGCAACCGCCCTGTCGTTTTCAAAGCTGATCACCAGCGGCTTTCCGCCATTCGCATAGTGCAGCGTTCTAGAACCGTAGTCGCCCGACCCTTCTGAAGCGCCCACTCCAACCGCGAACGTGGCCTGCAACTCATTCATCCCTTCCTGCACTTCATGCGCATCGATCTTTTTCCAGACATCCGCCGGCCAATATTTGTAAAGCTCGTGTGGATCTTGCAGAAAGAAAATATCGTCGGCACGAAGTCTAAAGTCACTGCCCTTCTCCGCTCCAATCGGAACCGCATAGTTCTTCCCGTCGAGCGCAAAGCGCGCCATCACCTGCTTGACTCCCGGAGCCTGCGGAGCCGCATCCGTCACCACATCCTGAATCGCCAGCTTCAGCAGCGGCGGCAGCGTCCCGGCGTCGCGCGCAAAATCCGTCTTGTGCCGCGAAACATCATAGGGGTAGTAAGTCATCTGATATCCGTATTTCACCCAAACCGGCTGCTCGGTCAGTTCACGCGCCGACTTCAGATCGTACGCATGCAGTTTCTTGGGCGTGACGTAGTAGTCGGGCTTCAACGCCGTTTCTTGCCTGGGCGTTGCATCGTCTTTCATCGCCTCGTGGCGCTCGTAGACGATATAGCCCGCGCGCGCGCCCGCCAACACAATGGCGATCACTAAAAATACTTGTAGTTTTTTCTGAAGCTCAGGATCGATGGCCATGGTCTGAGAAAAGTGCCCGTGATTCAGTTAGAATGTAATACAGCGAGCCGAAAAGGAACCCCATGCCCATCGTCCAGGACGACGTACTCAGCGCCCTCAAGCAATGCTACGATCCCGAAATCCCCGTCAACATCGTCGATCTCGGCCTGATCTACGAAATCCGCTTCGAAGACGTCCCCGAAAACCAGCAGGACGTCACCGTCGACATGACGCTTACCGCGCAAGGCTGCCCCGAACACGTCAACATCAGCGCCCAGGTGAAATCGCGAGTCGAGCAACTCCCCGGCGTCCGCACCGCCAACGTCAATATACTCTGGGAACCCGCCTGGACCCCCGAACGACTAAGCCCCGACGCCCGCAAACAACTAGGCATCGAATAAACAATCCCCTCTCCAAATTTGTGATCCTGAGCGAAGCGACAACTTCACGAAGTGAAGTTGTCGCGTAGTCGAAGGACCTTGAGTTCCACGACCTTGCCACCGGCCCGTAAGGAGTTCTCAACGACGCTCTCGCAACCCATTCGTTGAGCCGTCTCAAAATTCTCCCAACTCCTCAAACGCCCGCGCCGCGCGCCGTTCCGCTGCCTCTCCAATCTTGCCACCAACCTTCATCGCGAGATCCAGAAACCGCGTTCCCTGCTTCACATACGACGGCAAGTCTTCGCGAATCTGCAGGAATTTTTTCGGATACTCCGACGCCAGCACCGCCAACCCCACGCCCCCAACCAACACCGCTGCCGGACGCTTCCCTTTCAGCAGCAGCAAAGTAGCCGTCCCCGCCGATCCCGCAATCACCGCCCGCTTCCAGTTTTCCATTTCGTCTCCTGACAATTTCCCAACCTTGTTCTGAGACCGCTTTCCTAGCAGGATTCTAAACCAACGCACCATGCTTTATAATTCCCCGACACTCAGTCGGCTACCCTAATGATGCGATTTCGAGCACTCCCGTTCCTGACCGCCATCGTTTGCGCTCTACTCT
>JAYUJG010000241.1:0-6073 GCA_043765355.1 Acidobacteriaceae bacterium
CCCTTGCTGGTGGGGTTGAAGGCAATGTCGAGCGAGCAGGCGGTGTGCGCGGCGAGCGCGCTGCCGCAGGTGTTATTGGAGATGGTGTAGTCGGCGGGCGCGATTGTGATGGTGAATCCTGTGAGATTCACCGAGGCGGTGCTGGCGTTCGATATGGTTACGGTTTGGGGCGGAGTGCTTTGGCCGACGGGCTCAGCACCGAAGGTCAGTGCGGTGGGCGAGAGCGCGATCGACACGCCGGTTCCGCTCAAAGTTACTTTCTGGGGATTGTCTGGAGCGTTGTCGGTGAGCTGCAGCAGGCCTTTGCGAGCGCCTTTGGCAGTCGGCGTAAATCCGAGTGTGATGGCGCAGTTGGCGGCAGCGAGTACCTGAGTGCCGCAGGTGTTGGACTGAACGGCAAAATCTCCAGTGGTGGCGACGTTCGAGAGATTTAGCGTGGCGGTTCCGGTGTTGGTAAGGGTCAGGGCGAGGCTGGTGGTCTGGCCGATGAGAGTCTTGGCAAAAGTGAGTTTGCTCGGGGAAAGCGCCGCGGTTGCGCCATCTCCGCCGCCGCAACTGGGGAAGCTGAGATTGGCGATACGCGAGTTCCAGTTAAAGCTGCCGTTGGACTGGATGTATTCCTGTGTGTACCAGAACGTGCAGTCGTCGGTGGGATCGATGGTCATGGCGCTGTAGTCGCCCCAGCGGCTTAGACCTCCGGTCTGGGAGCCGGTCCCGTTCATGATGAGTTGCTCGCCTTCCATGGTGCCGGAGGGGTCGGAGGCTACGCGTCCGGTGAAATAAATTGACGGGAATACGGAACTGCTGGAGACGCTATAGCCCAAAGCCATGTCACCGGATTGATCCATGGCCATGCTGCCCATCCAACGCACGTTCTTGTCGGGAGCGAAAGTGCCCTGCTGGAAGAGAGAAGGCGTCGCGGCGGGGCTGCGCACTTCGTACCAGCGAACGCCGGTCGAGATGGCGTGATTGAAGACCAGAGACTCGACACCGTTCGGAAACTGGCGATAGGCGAGCCGGTACATGGCGCGGTCTCCCAGTGCGTCGAGGGTTTGAGTGGTACCGGGTTGGGGGACGCAGAACTGAAAGCAGCGCGTGGTGAAGGTCGCGACTGGAAGAACCGTGGGGCCTGTGAAGGTGGAATTTGCGGGCGTGGCAAAGTCGGCGTGAAACTTCCACAACTGGATCACATTTTTGGCGAAGTTCATGAAGAAGGCCGGCTCGCCGGACGCTGGTTGGATGGTGCCATCCATGTCGGAGGGCAGCAAACTGTTCACCGTAGAGGCTTGCGGAAAGCAGACGATTTGGGCGGGATTGCCGGCGAGCATGGCATTGCGGTCGAGAGCGCAGGCATCGGCGCCGACGAAAGTTGAGCCGTTGAAGAGATTGAACGACATGTAATATGCGTCGGGCCAGACGCCTAGTTTTGGATAGTCGCCGTAGTCGACATTGCCGAAAGAAAAGGCATAGCGGTTGTAAGTGCCGGTGGCGTCGCTGGAGGTGGACACGGCGACGCATTGCGTATAGGGGAGAGTGCTGATCGAGAACTGGGTGAGGATCCAGCGGTTGGCGATTTTGTCGTACTGGACGATGGGATCGCCATCGTTGTTGGCTTCACAGCCTCCGCCGAAGGCCGCCCAGAGGGCGTTGCCCTGGGTGGGTCCGGCGAGCAGAGCGCCGGTGGCTTTGTCGAAAACCGCAAACTCAGCGTTCACCCACTGGACGTACTGCGTAGCGCCGACGGCACCGTTGGTATCAGGCGGGGAAAATTCGAGAAGGAATCCGTACTGCCCCTGACCCAGGCCGTCGATATTGAGGCCGAGATTGGCGGCCACGGGAGGAAGCGCGACTGCCTGCAGGGCCGCGTCGCGCGAGGCGAATTCAGGCAGCCGGCTGCTGGTGGCAGGGCCGGTGGGGAGGATTCTTAAAATGCGAGGGGTGAATCGGTAGGGCCGCGCGGGTGTCATACGATCCAGTTCGGCGAGTGGGGCGGAGACGTCGTGTTTTACTTCGGCGATCACGCGCGGCGTTCCTTGGATTTGCCGCTGGATTTGCCGCTGGATTTGCCGCTGGGCGTAGGCGGAGAGGGAGAAAAGAACAGAGAAGGTTGCGGCTAGAGTGAGCGCGCGCGTCGTATTCCGGATCATAGTAGTGTGTTGCTCCCAGGAGTTATGAGTACAGAGAACCGGGCGGTTGATCACGTCTTCGCAGGTTGTTTGCGGAGACTGGGGAAGGATTCGTGTTCACGTAGTATATCCGATTGTTTCGTCGGGAAATGGCGCGTTTTGCGCGGGTCTCAGGCTTGAGAGTGCACGCCAGGTTCCACTTCGCGGTATCGTTGCTGAGCGTTTCTAGCGGGTTCCGGGTAGGTCGCTGCAATTGTTTGCACATTATTTGCGCGTGATCGCAGCGCACACCTCGGGCGCTTGTATGTTCGATTTTGTGGTAAAGAGGCATGGGACGCAAGGTGCCATGTTTCGCGAAGGGGGAGGGTTTTGTTCGTCGCGAAGGGCGACGGGTTTTGCAGGGCGGCGAAGCGCACCGCAGGCGCTTAAGCGCGGCTTGATGGAAGCGATTTGACGGCACGACTAAAGTCGTGCCCTTCCGTTTCGTTAGAGGCCTTGAGTTGCATAGAAATTTTGGAGTTTGAAGGAGGATTGCTGTGAGACTCAGGCCTGTTTTCGGGCGCGGATGGCTTCGCGGGATTCCTTGTCGGCGGTGCGGCGGCGCTCGGTTTCGCGCTTGTCCCATTGCTGCTTGCCCTTGGCGAGGGCGAGTTCGACTTTGATTTTGCCGTTTTTGAAATACATGCGGGTTGGGATCAGAGTGAGTCCCTTGAGCTGGGTCTTGCCGATGAGCTTGCGAATTTCTTCTTTGTGGAGGAGAAGTTTGCGGGTGCGGAGTTCGGCGTGGTTGGCCAGGTTGCCATGGTCGTAGGGGCCGATGTGGCAGTTGAGGAGCCAGAGTTCGCCGTTTTTGATGAGGCCGTAGGCGTCTTTGAGATTGCTCGAGCCGCCGCGCACGGACTTTACCTCCGTACCGGTCAAGACTACGCCCGCCTCGAATTTTTCTAGCAAGAAGTAGTTATGGCTGGCGTTCCTGTTGACAGAGGCGTCCTTTTCACCGGCAGCGGTAGGCTGGCGGCGAGGGTTTTTCTCACGATTCGGTTGCGTCTGATGGGTGGACTGCTTGGCCATGGCGACTAAATTGAAAGTATCACAGGGAAGAAGGTCGCAGGTGTTCGGTCTCAGGTCTTAGGAGTGGCAAACCCGAACTCGCTTGAGCTGATAGGTTTTCCTGAGACCTGACACCTGCGACCTGACGCCTGCGACCTGAAGGTGCTGTACTAATGAGTGTAAACACAGACCTACCAACCACTTCGGGCGCTCGTGGATGCGATGCTATAATCCGATTTTCTATACTTTTCGCCCCTGATCGCCACTGGGGCACCCGGCCGGTTGGCTTTTTGTATGGCGGAACAGGTCCTGGCGGCGACGCCGCCGGGACGAGAGAGATTTCCATGAGGATTGTTTGATGAGACGCCTGGGACGCCTGATTTATCCGGCTCTGTTTGTGCTGCTGCTTCTTTGTCTTCGGCTTCCCGTGATCGGCAAGACGGTCGATTCCGCCAAGGCGCTTTACGACCAGGGTCAAGAAGCCGAGGCGCGGCAGAATTACGAGCAGGCCTTCGACTATTTCAAGCAAGCCTACAACCTAAAACCGCGAGATTTGCGTTATCGAACTGCGTTTGAGCGGAATCGGTTTCTGGCGTCGTCGTCGGAGGTACATCGCGGGCAGGTTCTGCGCGATGCGGGCAAGCTCGACGAGGCGCTGGCTCAGTTTCAGAAGGCGCTGGAAACCGATCCTTCTTCGTTCATCGCGCAGCAGGAACTGAAGCGCACGCAGCAGATGCTTCACGAGGAGCAGAACCCGCAACCGCAGGCGGTGGGTCCGGGAGCGAGCGCGTTGCGGCGGCGCCTCGAATCCGCGCAGGGTCCGGTGGAACTGGCTGCCATTTCGAACGTGCCCATCACCATGAAGGCCACGGATAAATCGACCGTCATCTACGAGACGGTGGGCAAACTGGCCGGCATCAACGTGCTGTTCGACCCCGACTACACACCGCGCCAGGTGCGGATTGAACTGAACGGCGTGACTTTGGAAGAGGCGCTGGAAATTATTTCGTTTGAGACCAAAACTTTTTGGCGTCCGGTAACGCAGAACACGATTTTTGTGGCGCAAGACAATCCCGCAAAACGGAAAGAGCTGGAACAAAACGTCATTAAAACTTTTTATCTATCGAATCTTTCCCAGCCCACCGAATTGCAGGATGTAGTGAACGCGATGCGCACGATTCTCGAAGTGAGCCGCATTCAGCAGCTGCCTTCGCAGGGAGCGATCGTGGTGCGCGGCACTCCGGATCAGGTGGCGCTGGCGCAGAAGTTGGTGGACGACCTCGACCGGGCGAAGCCTGAAGTGCTGATCGAAGTTGCGGTGATGCAGGTCAGCCGCAGCAAGATGCATACGCTTGGAGTGAGTCCTCCGACCAGCGTTACGGTGCAGCTACAGCCCAATGTCACTGCATCTTCCACTCCAGGAGCCACGCCCGCGGCTACCTCGGCGACGGGCGGCATCAACCTGAACACGCTCGCCAACCTGAATGCGACCGACTTCCAGGTAACGATTCCGCAGGCGACGGCGACGGCGCTGTTGAGCGACAGCAATACGAAGATCATCCAGAACCCGCAGATCCGGGCGCTCGACGGGCAGAAGGCGACGCTGAAGATCGGCGACCGGGTTCCAATTGCCACTGGATCGTTCCAGCCTGGTATTGGCGGAGTCGGCATCAATCCGCTGGTGAACACGCAGTTTCAATATCTCGATGTGGGCGTGAATATCGACATCACGCCGCGAGTGCACGCGGGGCGCGAAATTTCGTTGAAGCTGACCCTGGACGTTTCCGCAGTGACTTCGCACGTCAGTATTGGCGGCATCGACCAGCCCGTGATTGGGCAACGCAAGATTGAGCACGAAATCCGACTAAAGGATGGTGAAGTCAATCTACTGGGCGGCATGTTGGAAGACACGCAAACCAAGGCGCTGAAGGGGATTCCGGGGTTGGCATCGATTCCGATTCTAAAGTATCTGTTTTCGCAGAGCGACACCGATCACCAGGAGAACGAGATCGTATTTGTCCTGATTCCGCATATTATTCGCGGGCCCGATGTCTCGCACACGGGCGTCGATATGCTGGATGTGGGAACGGCCAACGCTTTGGAGTTGAGACATTCGAGCCGTCCGGCGACACCGGCGGCGGCAGTTCCACAGGGCGCGGCGGCCCAGAGCGCACCTCAAGGCACCCCGGTGGTGGCTCCGCTGGCGCAAATCGCGCCACCGTCGACGCCCCAGAATCCACCCGCTCGATTTGCCCAGAACTTGACGGCCGACAATCCAGCGCAGCGCGGTCAGGCTGCGGCCGGCGCGGGAACATTCCTGTTCGATCCGCCGGCGTTGAGTCAGGCCAAGGGTTCCACGTTCACGGTGAACGTGATGCTTTCGGGCGGACAGAACGTGTACTCGGTGCCGCTTGAGATCAACTACGATCCGAACCAGTTGCAGGTGGTTAATGTTTCGAACGGCGGATTTCTGTCGCAGGATGGACAAGCGGTTGCGTTGGTTCATCGCGATGACGGTGCGGCGGGCAAGCTGCAAGTCACGGCCACCAGGCCTCCGGGCGCGGGTGGCGTTTCAGGACAAGGCGCGGTGGTGACGCTTACGTTTATGGCGAAGGGCGCGGGCCAGTCAGCTCTGACCATTACCAGAGGCGGGGCGCGCGATCCGGCAATGCAGCCGATTGCGATGAGCGGAGCGCAGGCGGCGATTACGATTCAGTAGAAGTTCTCAGTTTCCGGTTCTCAGTTTTGAGTAAGAGCGAGCCGGGTTTTACTGACAACTGACAACTGAGAGCTGAGAACTGAGAACTTAATGAAGCGACAACAGTCTGGGTTCACGCTGATCGAGTTGATGGTCGCTACCACGATCCTGGCCATTCTGGTGGGGGCGGCGCTTCCGG
>JAYUJG010000242.1:0-4889 GCA_043765355.1 Acidobacteriaceae bacterium
AAAAAATCCCGCGCTCTCTCGCTCCGTCCGCCTGCGCAATCCGTATGTCGATCCGCTTAGCCTGATCCAGGTCGACCTGCTCGCTCGAAAACGTGCTGCCACGGCGAATCCCTCCCGCGATCCATCGCTGGACTCATCTCTCGACTACGCCATCAGCGCGGTAATGAACGGCATCGCCGCCGGCCTGCACAACACGGGATAAGCCCACCGAGCCGCTGTCAATTCCGAATTTACGGCCAGAGACCCTTGCATTTACGCATCTAACCTTTCGTCACGATCGGAAAAGGCCGATAATGTTTCGCGGCATGAAATCACTCTCCACGACAACGGGCGTTCTCGCGGGCCTCGCACTAGCACTCGCTTTTTCCTGCTCTGCTCAGATCGCTGAATCTGCCAAACCGCAAGCCCGTCGCCTCATCCTGAACGATGGCACCTACCAGTCGGTAACAAAATATGAGATGCACGGCGATCGCGTCCGTTACTTCAGCGCCGAACGCGGCGAGTGGGAAGAAATTCCAAAAACGCTGATCGACTGGGACGCGACCGACAAATTCGAGCAAGGCCGCGAGCAGGGCAAGTTGGCTCCAGAAGCGGTCGAACTCGATCGGCAACTCGAGGCCGAACGCAAAGCCGAACAAACGCGCTCCCCTCAGGTTGCTCCCGGTCTGCGCCTGCCCGATGAAGGCGGCATCTTCCTCCTCGAGACGTATCAGAACCATCCGCAGTTATCCGAACTGCAGCAATCGGGCGCCGATCTCGACAAGAGCACCAAGACAAATATTCTGCGCTCGGCGATCAACCCGCTCGCTGGAGTGAAGCAGGCGATCGAACTTCCCGAAGCCCATTCCAAAATTCAGTCGCACACCGCCGTGCCGTCGATCTACGTGAACTTCGATCTGAACGCTGGCGCAAATGGCGGAGCGTCGGCAACGGCCGCCATCGGAGAGCTTCCGCCACTGCCGCTCACCGAACGCTTCAAGGTTATTCGCATCGAGTCCAAGAACGGCAAGCGCGTCGCCGGAGCAGTCAAGATCGCAGTCACCGGAAAAATGAAAACCGACGAACGCTACGTCCCCGCCACCGTCACCACGATGACCGCAGGCTGGCTCAAACTCACGCCAACCGATCCTCTGCCAACCGGCGAGTATGCCGTCGTCGAGATGCTGGGAAAAGATGGAATGAATCTCTACGTGTGGGACTTCGGTGTGAACCCATCAGCTCCCGCGAATCAGTCCGCGTGGAAACCAGATCCAAAAGAAGCACAGCCAAAAATCGCGCAGCCGCCAGACTTACAAAAGAGAGATTCGCAGTAGTGCAACACGACTTGAGAAAAATCCAGACAACAAATGTTCATCGGCCGCTGTAACAACCGACCCGAACTCCGTAGCGCTGGCGTCCCGCCGGCTGTCGCGCTGGCGTCTCGCCCGCGCCACCACAAGAGCACACGCCAAGTCGGCAAAATCCCAATTGCAAGATTTAACCTCGGCCACGAAACTGAATGATCCTGCGCCGGTCCCGCTTCGACGGCCGGCCTTCCGGCAACTCTTCGAACTGCTTCATCGCCCGCATCTCAGCCGCCACCTTCATCCGCAGCTCTTTGCTGGCCTCGGTCTCGCGATAGAGAGTCTGCGCCACCGCTGCCGGACCGCGCACGTCGCTCAGCGCCAGCACTTCCACCTGGAATTCTCCGCCGTCGTTTGTCACGCGCAACGTGTCTCCGACGCGCACCTCGCGCGCGGCCTTCGCAGACTGGCCGTTAAATTGAATCCTGCCCAGTTCACAAGCCTTCGCCGCCAGCGATCGCGTCTTGAAAAATCTTGCAGCCCAAAGCCACTTGTCGATGCGGACAGAGGTCATGATGAATTGTGCCAGCGAAGAATCGAATGCACAAACCTCAGCGAAGTCCCACCCCTCAACTGTCGAGGGGCGCGGAACTCCGCAAATGCTGCCGCATCATCTCAGAACGTCAGATGCAACGACATCTGGATGAAGCGTGGGCTGCCGATGGTGTGCTGTAAAGTGCCTAAATTGCCTGTGGGTGGGCAAACATAAGCTCCAGTACTGGGGACGCACGCCGGGAAACCCGGAAAACCGTAAATCGGAGGGTTGGCGAAGAAAGGATTGAAATTGACATTGTTGCTCGGGACGTCGAAGCTCGGGTGATTAAAGATGTTGAAAGCAATCACGTCGTATTGCAGGGCCCATTTTTCCTTGAACTTGAAGTTCTTCGACATCCCGAAATCGAAGCGATTTTGGAAAGGGCCGCGGAAGATGTTCCGGCCTCCAACCGAATATGGAGTTTCATAAGAATCGCACGCGCCCGAGACGGGGTCGCATGGCGGTACTCCACTTGCGCCAGGGGCGATCGGCGCGGGGATTCCAAAGGCGGCCGAATTCAAAACTGGCTTCGCTCCGTTTATCCCCGTGGTCCCCTGCAGATATGGGTTGGTCGCGGTTGCACCCACACCGCCAACCGGCACAATCGGATTCGTGATTGCGTCCTGACCGCCTCCCCAGTAGAGACTGGCCGCGCCCCCCGAGAAATCAATCACGCTGTAAGGCTGTCCGCTCTGCAGGACTGTGACGCCGTTGAACGCCCAGCCGTTCGCCAGATGGTTTGCCCACCCGCGAGCCGCAGCCAGCTTGGGCAGATCGTAATGATAAACAACCGTTATAACGTGGGTGCGATCGAAATCCGAATTGCCGTAAGCAGATCGCGGATTGTTGGGATCGTTTCCGTTGAAGAAAAGTCCTAGACCACTCTGCTCATCCAACGTGTGGGAATACGTATACGAGCCAGAGACCTGTAAACCATGGCTCATCCTCTTCGTGACGTTGAACTGCAGAGCATGGTAGGTCGAAGTACCCACAGCCCGGGTGTAAACCGAGTTCGGGTCGTATCCGATATAAGGGGCGCGCAGAGAAACATTGCCTGTTGGAAAACCGTCAGTAAGGGTTTGGTTAGCCTCCGCCGCCACCCCAGTGACACTGTAGCCGTAGGAATAATTCTGCTGGAAAGGGCCTCCGGCAAGCGCAGGATTCTGCGGTGTGGCGATCTTTGCCTGGTTGAACGGCAATGGTATGGTCTCGTGAACTCCGTGGTTCCCCACGTAGCCCAAGGTGATGACCACGTCGTTGCGGGGCTGCCATTGCAGATCGAGTGTCCAGTTTTCAGAGTACGGCAAAGTGTTTCTGGGATCGTAGCCTGCAAACAAAAACGGGCCGCAGCCCGACTGCCCTAAGGAGGCGCAATAGTTGGTGTTATTCGCCAGCAAAAGGTTGGCATTCGGCAGCAGTGCTCGTACTTGCGAAAGGTTTGAAGGAGGCGGCGGAGGCGGCGACGTGCCGAAAGGCTGGCCGAATGTTGCGCCCGGAACGGCATAGAACGGGACGACAAACGGCTGCGCAACGGTTACGCCAAACGGACCACTGATGCCCCCGCCCGCGGGAGCGGAGAGCTCGGCGAAATATTCACCGCGATCATAGTACATACCGATTCCCGCGCGAACGACCACATTGTGCAGGAACGAGGGACTGTAAGCGAGACCGATGCGCGGAGCAAACCCCCACTGCCGCCCGGTGAGCGTCGAATTGCTGACGCCCTTGGTCCCGAGTATTTTGTTGTTGCCGGCAATGACCAGACCGATGCTGTTGATGGTATCGCTAGCGGCGTCATAGGAATAATTCTTTGGCTGGAAGTTCGCAAGGTTGCCATTCTTTTCGACTAGCGGACCGTTCCAATCCCAGCGCAGACCGAGATCCAACGTCAGATTTGATTTAATGCGAATGTTGTCCTGCACGTAGGTGCCGACCTGCTTGGTGCGATAGTAACGGCTGGTGGCGCCACTGAGTACTTGCGAGGCGTCCTGATTATTGCAGGTGAAGGTATTGGGCCCACAAACTTGCCCGGTCAAGAAGCCGGGGAAATCCGCGAAAGTAATCCGGGCAACGGTGTTGTTTTTGTTGATGACATTGAGCTGCGTGTAGTCGAAATTGAAACCTACCGCAATGGAATGCCTGCCTCGTACCCATTTCAAGTCGCTCGATGCATTGAGATTGTTTTCGAAAAAACCCGCGTTCGCAAAGTTATTGACCGGGCCAATAGCTGAGCCATTGCCGCTGTTGCCGCCGAAGGCGTTGTCAGCGTTATGCAGATTGAGACCGGGGAAAAGGTTTGTTCCCGGAACATTGATCCCTACCGACGACGGATTTAGAAATTGGCTGGTCGACGCGTAGTCCTTCATGCGCAGAAAGCCAAGACGCTGTTCCCAAGTGAGATTTGGAGTCAGCGAAGTGGCGTTGTCGAGACCGAATGTTTGGCTTCCTGCCGACAGCTTCTGCGGAAAGCCGAGCAGGGAGCTTTGGGCGAAGGGAGTGGAGTTGGGATCGTTCTGGTAGTAGTACTTCACCGCAAGGCGGTCTCTGGCGCTGAAGTTGTAATCCACGTTGCCGTTTACCTGATCGGCGCTGAAATGGGATTTCGGGCCGAAGACGATTGCGTCTCCGCCGTTCCCTTGCAGCTTATTCAGAAGGAAAGGATCCGTCTCGGCGTTTGGAATCCAGAGGGTACCATTCGGCGCTTTCTGATTCATGATGGCTAGGGCTTGCGAGGTAACTTGGTTCGCCATCACGCAAGGTGGCTGGCCGCCGCCGCCGCCGCACGGACCGAAGTCTGTATTCGCTAGATCCGCCAAGCCCTGAGCGGTGCGATTGTTGTCCGTAAGGCCAGGCGGCACTGCGACGATCGAACTCGCCAACAATTGATCGGATACTCGCTGCGCCTGATAGGAACCGAAAAAAAAGAGTTTGTCTTTAATGATCGGTCCGCCGATGAAACCACCGTCAACATTGCGATGCATCTGCGGACGCGCTACCTGATGAGTATTAAA
>JAYUJG010000243.1:0-3428 GCA_043765355.1 Acidobacteriaceae bacterium
GCTCTTGAAATGCTCCGAGGCGGCCTTACAATGCACTTCCGATTCACCTCAAAACCCGCGCTGGCTGTGGAAATCGGCCCGTCTCTCTGGAGCCACGACTGACAGACAAGATTTGCAAATTTGAGTAAAAGTTTCCGGCCTAGCGCAAAACCTACCCGCCCCAGCGGTCACCGATTGCCGTGTTGACAATGTGTTAGCGATGGCACCAGACATGCTTCTATCCCGGGCAGACGAAGTGGCGCGCAACGGGGCATTTGGGAAACAACTTCGGCCAGAGGTCTTTCTGAATGCCCCTTGCAAATATTCGTTCATCGACCAAAAAGGCACTCCGCTCGACTTCTCGGCTGCCCTCCCCCGAGAGTCCTCCTGGAAAGTTCGAGGATTTAGCAGGGAAGCGGGCGGAGTGCATTGGAATAACTTCCCGGCGTGGATCGCTCCCCCGGAAAGCAACCTTCAACCAATTCCTGCAGTAGCCGCCGCTCCACCAACAATATCCAGCAGATAGCCTCAGGCAAGCGTGAGCTGATCCTGCACATCGATACCGGCCTGGCGCAATAACTTCGCCACCAAGTCGCCATTCAATCGCGAGGCGTCGAACAACACACGCACCGTGCGTTCCTTTTCGTTGAACTGTATCCGCTGAATGCCATAAACCTCGCGAACGCTGTCAATGGCCCGCATCTCCGTCTCTCCAGGAGCGGTCTGGTAGCGATAAGCGGCTTCAAGGTAAGTCATCTTCGTTTCTCCAAGAGACTAAAAAATTAGGGTTCGAGGGCGACCGAATTGAGAATCTATATATGAGTATCTAACAGTGGCCGTGTTTCCGCCAAGCCGCCTTCGCGTCCTTTTGCGAATTTTCTTGGCGATCTTTGCGGTTAAAGATTTTGCTGACTGTCGGCTGTGTCTTTTGTCACCGTTTGGCGAATTCTGGATTTCGAAGCAGGGAATTGGATATAGACTTCTGGCAACTTCATGATGAACTCTCTGGACCCGATGGCCTCAGCTCAAAAAGAAAAAGATCCCGTCTGCGGCATGGACGTCGCTCCCGCAACCGCGAAGTACAAGACGCTGCACCAAGGCAAAGAATATTTCTTCTGCTGCGCCGGTTGCCTCGCCAAATTCACGGCAAGTCCTGAGAAGACTCTCGCATCCCCGCCCCAGCCGATGGGATCGGGCCTGGTGTCGCTGGACGGTCCGGCGCTGATTATGCCGGCGAACACGCGAGCGAAAGAAGAAAAGGGAAACGACACGCGCGCCTACGTCTGTCCCATGTGTCCCGAGGTACGGCAAGTCGGACCTGGACCGTGTCCCAAGTGCGGGATGGCGCTTGATCCCGAGTCGCCCGTCGCGGCGAGCAAAACCGAATACACCTGCCCGATGCATCCGGAGATTGTCCGCTCCGAACCAGGGAGTTGCCCGATTTGCGGCATGGCGCTCGAACCGCGCACGGTAACGCTCGAAGAGGACAATCCCGAACTGCGCGACATGACGCGGCGCTTCTGGATCGGCCTGGTGCTCACTGCGCCTTTGCTGGCGATTGCCATGGGCAATATGCTTTGGCCGAACGAGCCCTGGAACTTATCTATTAACGGAAAGCCAGTGGTATGGGCTTGGCTTGAACTGCTGCTCGCGACGCCGGTTGTTCTCTGGTGCGGATGGCCGTTCTTCCAGCGCGGCTGGGCATCGGTCGTAAACCGCAGCACCAACATGTTCACGCTGATCGCGATGGGCACTGGCGTTGCGTACGCGTTCAGCGTCGTCGCCACGCTATTCCCGCAGATCTTTCCCGCGTCATTTCGCACGATGGGCGGACGTCCGGATGTTTACTTCGAAGCCGCCGCGGCTATCGTGACTCTCGTGTTGCTCGGGCAGGTGATGGAGCTACGCGCCCGCAGCCAGACGTCGAGCGCTATCCGGGCCCTGCTCGATCTGAGCCCGAAGATGGCGCGTTTGATGACGTCGAACGACGATAGCAGCAACGAGGGCAAGAATAGCGAACGCGACATCCCACTCGACCAGGTGAAGCCCGGAGACCGCCTGCGCGTCCGTCCCGGAGAAAAGATTCCCGTCGATGGCGTGGTCGTCGATGGATCGAGTCTGGTAGACGAATCCATGATCACGGGCGAATCCGTTCCCGTAGGAAAGGCTCCAAACTCGCGCGTAATCGGCGCGACCGTGAACGGCAACGGATCGCTCATCATGCGCGCGGAACGCGTTGGCAGCGAGACCATGCTGGCGCAGATCGTGCAATTGGTCAGCCAGGCGCAACGCACTCGCGCCCCGATCCAAAGGCTTGCCGACAAAGTTGCTGGATGGTTCGTTCCCGCAGTGATTGCGATTGCGGTGGTGACCTTCATTGTGTGGGTGAGCTTCGGACCCGAGCCGCGTTTTGCGCACGCCATCGTTAACGCAGTAGCCGTGCTGATCATCGCGTGTCCGTGCGCTCTCGGCCTCGCGACGCCGATGGCCATCATGGTCGGCACCGGACGGGGCGCGCACGCGGGCGTTCTCATCAAAAATGCGGAGGCACTGGAGACGTTCGAAAAAGTGGACACTATCGTCTTCGACAAGACCGGAACGCTCACCGAGGGCAAGCCGAAAGTAGTGGGATTTTCGGCGAACGGGGTTGTCTCCGACGTTTCGGGCAATGAAATTCTGCGTCTGGCAGCCAGTCTCGAACGCGCCAGTGAACATCCGCTGGGCGCGGCAATTGTCTCGAAGGCGTCCGAATTGAAGTTGAGTTTAAGCGAGCCTACAAATTTTCAATCCACCCCCGGCCAAGGCGTGCGCGGGACGGTGGACGGGAAAAACGTGGCCGTCGGAAACAGCGCGATGATGCGCGCGGTTGGAGCTTTCGAAAACGAAACCGCGATCTCACTTTTTCAATACGCCAGCTCGACGCAAGCCTATGTAGCCATCGGCGACAAGTATGCCGGATACATCTCAGTTGCCGACCCGCTGAAGCCATCCAGTGCGCTGGCGTTGCGCGAACTGAAATCTCAAGGCATTCGTCTGGTGATGCTCACCGGAGACACCCAGGCTGCCGCTCAAGAGATCGCCCACAGCCTCGGCATCGAAGATTTCAAAGCCGAGGTTCTGCCCGCGCAAAAAGCCGAGATCGTAAAGGGTCTCCAGAAAGAAGGCCGCATCGTTGCCATGGCCGGTGACGGCATCAACGACGCTCCCGCTCTCGCCCAAGCCCACGTAGGAATCGCCATGGGCACGGGAACCGACATCGCCATCGAAAGTGGCGGCATCACTCTGCTTAAAGGAGACCTTGAAGGAATTCTGCGCGCCCGCAAACTAAGCCAGGCGACGATGCGCAACATCCGCCAGAACCTGTTCTTCGCGTTTCTCTACAACTCGCTGGGAGTTCCGATCGCCGCCGGCGTGCTCTATCCGTTCTTCGGAGTGCTTCTAAGCCCGAT
>JAYUJG010000244.1:0-6182 GCA_043765355.1 Acidobacteriaceae bacterium
CATAGCATGGAACTATACAAATGTATATACACACGGTGCGATCCTAACCCATACAGGTTAGACAAAATGGGCAGGGAAGGAACCGCCTGCATCTCCACCACGGCGGTTCCTCACCTCTGTAATTTGACCTCTGCAATCTACAATAGTCCCTCTATGCCTTTTCACTTCGAAAACAAACCGTCGCTAATCGCCTACGTAACCTGCGGCGACCCCGATCTGGCGACCACTCGTGAAGTGATCCTCGCAGCCATTGACGCGGGTGCGAGCGTGATCGAGTTAGGCGTCCCCTTCAGTGATCCGCTCGCCGATGGCCCCGTCATCCAGCGCGCCAGCGAGCGAGCGGTCAAGCATGGCGTTTCGTTGCAGGATGTTCTCACGCTGGCCTCTGAAATACGTGAGCATTCGCAATCTGTTGGGCTCGTGGTCTTTTCTTATCTCAACCCCATTGTGCGCATGGGAGTTTCGAAGTTCTGCCAGATCGCACGGCTTGCCGGAATCGACGGAACCCTGATTACCGATCTTCCTGTCGAAGAAGCGGCAGAGTATCTGCGCGAGGCGCGCAAGAATGACCTCGCTACGATTTTTCTGGCTGCACCCACCAGCACTGACCAGCGCTTGAAGTTGATCGCTGAGGTTTCAACCGGATTTATTTATGCGATCTCGCGCACCGGCGTCACGGGTGCCCGCCAGCAGATCACTGGAGACGCCAAGAGTCTCGTCAAGCGCATCCGCCGCTTTTCGAAGCTTCCCGTAGCAGTCGGATTCGGAATCTCAACTCCGGAACAATTCAAAGCGGTAGGAAAGTTCGCGGAGGGGGCGGTGGTTGGCAGTGCCATCGTCCATGCCATCGAACAAAATCCCGGACGAGAAGCCGCGACTGTGGCAGAATTTGTAAGGCAGCTCTTAGCTGCTAGCTGCTAGCTTCTAGCTTCTAGCTTCTAACCAAAGCATCGTCGACAGGCTTTGTTTCGATGCCGATGTGCGATTCGAAGCAAGTGTTTTTCAGCGCATGTAGGCGTGAAAAGCTAGTAGCTAGAGGCTAGGAGCAAGCAGCTGACCTATGGACATCTCCGACTGGCGTAAGAAAATCGACAAACTGGACCGCAAACTGGCGGCGTTGCTCAACGAACGTGCGGCCGCTGCCGTTGAAATTGGACGGCTGAAGCGCAATACAAGCCTTCCGATTTATGAGCCCGAGCGGGAGCGTGAAGTAATCGCAAATGTGCAGCGCAACAGCCCGGGCCCGTTGGCCCAACGCGATCTGGGGCAGATTTACGAACGAATCATGGACGTGATGCGCAGCATCCAAAAACACGAGATCGTTCCTGGTGCTGGAGCGGCGACTGGCGACGGACAAACGCAGGGGCCAACGCATCTAAAAGCGAAGACCGACTCGAAGAGTAGCGAATCCAAACCACCCGATTCGAAATTGACGATTTGAGAACGCAGCTACGAACGCCGCAAGCACTGATGTTGGTAGTGACCAGGCTCGAATCTTGACGGCGACAACGAGAACTTAACCGCGAAGAACGCAAAGGATTCGCAAAGAGCGCAAAGTAAATCCTGGAGTCCAGGCACACTCATGATTGTTGCCATGCAAGATACGGCTGGTGAAGACCAGATCCAGCACGTAATCGATCAACTGGTCCGCCTCGGTTTTGGAGTACACCGCTCCACCGGAGAGCGGCAGACCGTGCTGGGCGGAGTGGGCGTTCCTCCTGACTTCGATACGCGTGAAGTCGAGATGCTGCCCGGGGTGCAGAAAGTGCACCGCATCACTTCGCCGTATAAGCTGGCGGGCCGAAGTTTTCGTCCCGAAGGCACGGTCGTCAAATTCGCGAATGGGATTGAAATTGGCGGCAAGAAAATCGTCGTGATGGCGGGGCCTTGCTCGGTAGAATCGCGCGAGCAACTGTTTACCGTCACCGAACTGATCGCGAAAGCCGGAGCGCGCGTGCTCCGCGGCGGCGCGTTCAAACCCAGGTCCTCTCCGTATTCTTTTCAGGGAATGGGCGTTGACGGGTTGAAATTACTGCGCGAGGCGGGTGATCGCTTCAAAATGCTGGTGATTAGCGAGGTCATGGAAATTTCGCAGATCGAGTTGATGCTGCCTTATGTCGATATCTTCCAAGTGGGCGCGCGCAACATGCAGAATTTCAATCTGCTGCGCGAACTTGGCAAGGTACGCAAACCTGTGCTGCTCAAACGGGGAATTGCGGCCACGATCGAAGAACTGCTTTGCTCTGCGGAATACTTGCTCGCTGGCGGCAATTACGATCTCATCCTCTGCGAGCGTGGCATTCGCACATTCGAAACTTACACGCGCAACACGATGGATATTTCCGCGATCCCGATCGTTCATAAACTCTCGCACCTGCCGATGACTGCCGATCCGTCGCATGGCACCGGACGCCGCGATACGGTTTCTCCCATGGCGCTGGCGTCGGTCGCTGCGGGTGCCGATGCCATGCTGATTGAGGTGCATCACCAACCGGACAAGGCGCTATCCGACGGCGCGCAGTCGCTTTATCCGGAGCAGTTTGCCAAGCTGATGGACCAGTTGCGCATGATCGCGCCAGCGGTGGGGCGCGAGATCGCGTAAGACGCGATTTGTAATTTGCGATTTGTAATGTGTAATTGAAAAAGCGGAATTGCAAATTACAAATCACCAATTGCACATTTCCCCATGGCATTCAAACAAGTCACCATTATCGGAACCGGCTTGATCGGAGGCTCGCTGGGCCTCGCGCTCAAGAAGCGCCGCCTTGCCGGACGAATCGTCGGTTGCGATCGCGCGCCAGTTTTGGAGCGTGCAGAGGACGTTGGCGCGATCGATGCGGGGACGACCAATCCGGCGGATGCCGTGCGCGGCAGCGACCTCATGGTGCTGGCTACGCCCGTCATTCCGATCCTCGATCTGATCGGGCGGCTCGGCCCAGCGCTCGCGCCCAAAACGCTCGTCACCGACGTCGGCAGCACCAAGGCGGAGATTGTCGAAGCGGCGGCGAAATCGTTTGGCCGAAACGCAGGACAGAAGTTTCTCGCCGGACATCCGATGGCGGGCAAGGAAAATGCAGGTGTGGAGTTTGCCGATGCCGATCTTTTTGAAGGCGCAGCGTGGCTGTTCACGCCGCTTCCTGGTCAGAATGTTCACGCGGGTTTGTGCGGAGAATTTATTCATTGCGCAGAAAGGATGGGGGCTAATATCGCGGTGCTTGATCCCGCCGATCACGACCGCCTTTGCGCCTGGATCAGCCACCTGCCACAGATGATTTCGACCGCGCTTGCGGCGACGCTGGTTGACGAGTTTGGCCCCGATGCGCCCGTGCTCGATATCGGAGGGCGAGCACTGCGCGAAATGACGCGCATTTCCGGCAGCCCGTATTCGATGTGGCGCGACATCGCCATTACCAACAAGAAGAATATTGCGGACGTGTTGCAGAAGCTGGAACAGCGGCTGGCGCACCTTCGCGAGAATTTGGATTCGCGGGAATTGGCGGCGGAGTTTGAGCGCGCGCACCAGCTGCGAAAGAATCCACCACGGAGGCACGGAGACACGGAGAAAAGCAAATGGTTGAAAAAGAAGTAGAAGGGTGGCTTGGAAAGTTGGACGATCGAATTGGGTTTTTCTTCGATCTAGATTTTCTCCGTGTCTCGGTGCCTCCGTGGTGGGTGTTCAGCCGCCGTCACGCCAAAATTTCCGATAGAATTCTTTCTGCCATGCACAAGGTTGTAGCCAGCGCTGAAGAGGCGATTCAGGACGTGTTTGACGGGGCCAGCATTATGGTTGGCGGGTTCGGACTGTGCGGAATGCCAGAGAATCTGATCCGCGCGCTGGCGCAGAAGGGTGTCAAGAATCTCACCACCATCAGCAATAACGCCGGAGTGGATGGCCTTGGCGTCGGAGTGCTGCTGGCGAACGGGCAGATTCGGCGGCACATTGGGACCTACGTCGGCGAAAACAAGTTGCTCGAAAAGATGGTGCTCGACGGTACGGTTGAACTCGATCTGGTTCCGCAGGGGACGTTCTCCGAACGAATTCGCGCCGGGGGCGCGGGCATTCCCGCGTTTTTTACGCCGACTGGCGTCGGAACGATGGTGGCCGATGGCAAAGAAGCGCGTGAGTTCGACGGCCGCGCCTACATCATGGAGCGGGCGCTGAAAGCCGACTTCGCTTTCATCAAGGCCTGGAAGGGCGACCGATGGGGCAACCTCGTGTATCGAAAGACGGCGCGCAATTTTAATCCGATGATGGCGACCGCCGCGAAAGTCACGATCGCCGAAGTCGAATATCTGGTCGAACCGGGAGAACTGGACCCTGATATGGTCCATACGCCAAGCGTGTTCGTGAAGAGAATCTTCCAGGGCGAACTGTTCGAGAAGCGGATCGAGAAGCGGACGGTGAGGAAGAGCGTCGTTGGTCGCTAGTCGTTGGTCGTTCGCTGGTGCGCGCTGGTTTAGAGAATTCTGATTCTGCGCTGACGAAGAGCTTTAACCACAGGGTACACAGAGGTGCAGGGAGGAATCCGAGGGTTTAATCAAGACTTTCTGGAGTGGTGACTTTCCTGGGGACTAACGACCAGCGACTAACGACCAGCGACCAGCGACCAGCGACATCCTTAACCGAAGAAAATATGCCGACTGACACCAAGCCCGCGAAAGACCTCGACAAACGCGAACGCATCGTGAAGCGCATCGCTCGCGAACTGCGCGATGGATTCTATGTCAACCTCGGCATCGGATTGCCGACGCTGATTGGCAATCACGTTCCTGCGGGCATAGACGTGATTCTCCAATCCGAGAACGGAATGCTCGGCATCGGGCCGTATCCGGTCGAAGGCACGGAAGACGCCGACCTGATCAACGCCGGAAAAGAAACCGTCAGCGAGATGGCGGGTACGGCATATTTTTCGAGCGCCGATTCTTTTGCGATGATTCGCGGCGGGCACATTGATCTCAGCGTACTGGGCGCGATGGAGGTCGACGAACTCGGCAATCTTGCGAACTGGATGATTCCGGGCAAAATGGTCAAAGGGATGGGCGGTGCCATGGACCTCGTCGCCGGAGCGCGGCGCGTCATCATCGCCATGGAGCATGCGACGAAAGATGGGCAGCCGAAGATTCTCACAAAATGCACATTGCCTCTAACCGGCGTTAGAGTCGTGGACACGATTGTCACCGAGATGGCCTACCTGCGGGTGACGCCGGAGGGCTTGCTGCTGGAGGAGATTGCTCCGGGGTTGACGGTGGATGATGTGCAGAAAGCGACTGGGGCGAAGCTGCGAGTTAGTACGGAACTGAAGACGATGTAGGCTGCGATCTCGGTACCCTTCTTACTTCAGACCTTCCACCAAATAGAGATCCGACAGCAGACGGCGGTAGCCATAGGCGTAGGCCTTGCCGTCGGGCGCGGGAAGGACCGGGCCAACATATTCCACTCCGGCGGGGTCGGGCGGCATGAGTTGCTTCCAGAGGGATCGGTGGCCGGTGGCGATTTCGAGGCTGTAGACCTTGGCGGGCAGCTCGCCGCTGCGATAGACAAACAGCGAGCGGCCATCGGCGCTCCATCCGACCGGCGTCTCTCCTTCCAGAAGACCAGCGATGGGCTTGGGATCGCCCGCAGTGGTGGAGAAGAAATAGCCCTTACCGTCAGGGCCGACAGCGGCCGCCAGTCGCCCATCGGGTGACAAGGCAAACGCCAGGCCATTGGTTCCCTCGGGGCTAATGGCCTGGAACTTATTCGTAGCGACATCCTGCACGTAAAGGCGAACACCATGATTGGATTCGCTGCCGGAGAAAAGAATCCTGGCCCCGTCCGCGAACCAGCGGGCGGCGGTATGAATGATGCCGTGACCGTCGAGCTTGCGGGGCTCTCCAGGTCCAGTGGGAAGAAGAAAAAGATCGGTTTGGTTGTCGCCACGGCTGGAGAGAGCCCATTTCCCATCCGGCGACAACGCGAGAGATTGTCCATCTCCCAGTCGAACAGCCGGCGAACCATCGGTTTTGCGAAGGTAAACGGCATAGCTGGGGCCGCCGGCTTCGCCTTCCTCGCGGAACAGAAGGGTCTTGCTGTCGTCGGAGAGAGTGACAGGGTAAGACCAGTCCAGCCAAGTAAAATCGCGCTCCTCGGCGTCCCCGGCGGCATTGACGATGAGCCCTCGCCGCCAGTTGTCGCGGGCAAG
>JAYUJG010000245.1:0-3233 GCA_043765355.1 Acidobacteriaceae bacterium
AACAATGACGTGCGGAATGTATCCCTTGTAATACTTCTTCACCAACTCCCGCTGCGCCGCGGACTGCGCCCGATCGAGATCCACCACAACAAACTGCACCTTGCCTTTGTACTTGTCGTAGAGTTCCACGGTACGCCGCGCCTGCCGTTTGGAATTGAAACAAGCCTCGCCGTAGAAAACCGCATACGTCGGCTTGCCCGGGACGAGCCCATCTTCGAGGCGATCGCCGTCGATCAGCATTCCATCGTGCCTGTCGCTGGTGTAGTCCAGATGCTGATTCAGCTTGAGATTGTCGGCCGCGCGCGCGGGCAGAGCCAAGAAAAGCATCAGCGAACAAAGCGCGGCGAAAACAAAGTTTGTCATGTCATCCCCCACTACTTATGTAAGTGCTCGTGTGAGCAAAAGTTTCAGGCGTTCCGAGTCGCAAGCAAACAATCGAGGGTCGAAGGGCGCACCGCAGGCGCTGAAGCGCGTGTATTCTCAACAGTTGGCGGCACGGCTGAAGCCATGCCCTTCCCGTTCTTGCCGCGGGGTTCTTTGTGCGTGCGCACGTCAGCCCTTCTTTTTCGGCGCGCTCTTGTCTTGTCTAGCCTCGGCGCGCTCGGTCTTTCCCGGCAGGCCCACCGGGCTTTCATGTGTGCGCTCACGGAATCCGCCTTTCATGCCGCGGGCGATGCCGATTGCGGATTCGCCAAATTTGTCGCGCAAGCGATCGGCGGCGGCGAGGGCCTTTTGCCAACGCTGATCGCGCGACGGTTCCAGCAGATCGAGCTGCGCCGAGCCGGATTCTAAATTCGACGCTTGCACTCCGAGCAGCCGAATCGGCACGCCCGCCTTCCAGTTATCGAAAAACAAACGCCGCGCCATGTCGAAGATCTGATTGTCCATCTGCGTCGGCTGCTCCAAAGAATGCGCTCGGGTGATGGTGGTGAAATCCTTATAGCGCAATTTCAATTGGATGGTGCGCGCGAAATGTCCGCCTTCGCGCAGCCGCCGTCCGACCATCTCGCTAAGCCGCATCAAGGTTGACTGCAAACGCTCGGCGTCGCCCGTGTCTTCGTCAAACGTGTGTTCGTGGCTGATCGATTTCGGGTCGACGTTTTCACCCACTTCACTGTCGAACCATCCGCCCGCATCTTCGCCGCGCGACTTGCCGGCCAGCGCGAGTCCCCATTTTCCAAAGCGATGTTCCAGATCACGATCTTCCAGCCGCGCCAGGTCGCCGACTTTCTGAATGCCGATGGCGTGCAGCTTCTGTTCCATCACCTTGCCGACTCCCGGGATCGCGGCGACGTCGAGCGGCGCCAGAAATTTCGCCTCTTGTCCGGGGAGTACCCAAAGCACTCCGTTCGGCTTTGCCTTTGCCGAAGAAACTTTTGCGATCAGGCGTGAGGTGCCGATGCCGATCGAGCAGTTCAACTGTGTAGCCGATTTCATCGCCGCATGAAGCTGATGCGCGGAACGCAACGGTTTTCCGTGCAGACGTTCGGTGCCGGTCATGTCGATGTAAGCCTCGTCGACCGATGCCATCTCGACCAGCGGAGAAAAGTGGCCGAGCACTTCATGTACCTTGTGCGAATACTCGCGGTAGCGTTCGGGATGCCCGTTGACAAAAATCGCCTGCGGACAAAGTTTCGCCGCCGTCCGCAGCGGCATGGCCGAGTGCACGCCAAACTTTCGCGCCGCATACGATGCGGCCGAGACTACGCCGCGTTCGTCGCGCTGTCCGCCGACGACTACCGGCTTGCCTTGCAGCGCCGGGTCGAACAGTTCTTCGACCGAGACGAAGAAGGCGTCCATATCGACATGGAAGATGGTGCGTAGGGAGTTCATCGGAGAGCAAAAGCCCTGCAGAAAGTGTATCGCGAGCCGAGGGTGCCCCGTCCTATCGCGCAGCGAAGGGGCGGGACTCTCCACTACAACGGCACAGCTTCCAGCGCCACAATAAAGTGAACGCCCTCCACATGCTTCCCCTGCAAATGGCCGTCGTTTGTAACAAACAGGTCGACTCCAACGCTCGCAGCGCATGCCAACTGCACCGCGTCAGGAGCGCGCAGCGACCGATCCTGACGCAGAGACGCATATATTCTCGCCGCCTTAAGATCGAAGGGAATTACCAAAGCTGTTGACGTGATGGCCTTCTCGTACTGCTGACAGACGTCGTTCGCGCCTTGCTCAAGCGGCTTCACGAGCACTTCGCTGATCGTCAGGGTTGAGGTTAAGAGCTGGTCTCCTCGAGACAACATTTTTGTCCGCAGTTCTTCCACTTTCTTTGACAGTCCTTTGTAGTCTTCAAACAAATAGACGAACAGGTTTGTGTCCCAAAAAATCCGGCTCATTCTTAGTTCACTCCCGGCTCATTCCCAGCCCTCGCGCAGACGCCGCACGTAGTCGTCGGCATGCTCGTGAGCCCACAGATGCTTGCCTGAGCCGCGCAGCGCCAACAGGGGATCTTCTTTCATCGCATGATGGATCGCCTTCGCGGACCAGTCGCGATACCAGTTCAGCAGGGTTGCATAGCGATGGGGAATATCCCCTGGTTCTGGAGTGGTCTTCGCGCCTTCTCGCTGCGGGTCGTAGGAATCGCCGAGGCGGAACAACCGGCGATGGCCCGGCCGCGTTTCCAGCAGCATCCGGTAGCGTCCAGGGTTGGGCGGACGATTGGCGACGCAGTGTTGAATGACGTGAACGTAGACTCCGCGCCGAAGAGGCTTGTGCAGACCCTCTTTCGCTGCGCGCTGCACAATCTCATCCACCGCGAAGTCTGACGACTCGGGATGCTCGCGATGCAGTAACGCGACGGCAATCCAGACTTCGTCCGCGACTTTGAGTTCTGGTACGACCGCTGCCCTTGGCATCGAATCCTCGATATGCAATTACTAAACTACCATGTAATTATGACTTATCTAACAATATAACAATGACACCTCGTTTTGTCGCAAAGCGAAGGGAGGCCGTCATCGCTGGGATTGTCAGATTCCTCTGCTTACGGCGAAGCCGGAACCCCAACACCAGCCTTCGGAAAAGTTGCGTTTCCCCCAAACTATTTAAGCAGCGAAACGGCCGCAACATTTTCGACAGGCATGGGTTTGTTCTGTCCAGGAACGGCTCGATGTTGGATCAAGCCGTACTGGAAACGCTTGAGAAATCGACACGAAACACCAAAGGGAGACTGACCATGGAATTCACAAAGCTTGCTCTTGCAGCCACATTGGTTCTGGCGCCGATCGCTG
>JAYUJG010000246.1:0-10091 GCA_043765355.1 Acidobacteriaceae bacterium
TTTGGTTGCTGATGGTTTGCGTTTTTCGGCAGCCTGCTAGTGTATTGAGTCTAATGTTCGCCACATATCGCGAGGGGTAGGGCGTGAAAGTGCTGAAAAGGCAAGGTCCCTCCACTCCGCTTCGCTCCGGTCGGGATGACAGAGTTATGCAGCGAACTTCCGACTCAGCACACTAGAGAGGCGGAACCATGCCGGGCGATCCGCGGGATGAAACCGCGGCCTATCCAAACCCGGTTCAAGCAACTGGTGGAAGGGCTAAGAGCCAATGGCTAAAGAGCCGACGTTTGCTACACTTCCCCTGATGCCAAGCGTGACCTACCTCGAAGCGATCCGCCAGGGAATCTGGGAAGAGATGGAGCGGGATCCGAGTGTCTTCTGTATTGGCGAGGACATTGGCGTCTACGGCGGGGCGTTCAAGGTCACGGACGGGTTCATCGATCGCTTTGGAGCGGAGCGGGTTATCGATACACCGATTGCGGAGTCGGCCATTGTCGGTGCGGCTTTTGGGGCGGCGCTTACTGGGTTGCGTCCCGTCGCGGAGTTTCAGTTTATGGACTTCATCGGGTGCGCTTTTAATCAGATCGTCAACATGGCGGCGAAGGCGCACTACCGGTGGGGAGCTCCGGCGCCGCTGGTGCTGCGTGGACCTAGCGGGGGGAATGTGCACGGGGGGCCGTTTCATTCGCAGAATCCGGAGATGTGGTTTGTACATGCACCGGGGCTGAAGGTGGTTTGTCCAGCCACGGCTTACGATGCGAAGGGGCTGATGAAGGCGGCGATTCGGGATCACAATCCTGTGATTTTTTTCGAGCACAAGTATTTGTACCGGAGAATTAAGGAAGAAATTCCCGAGGGCGAGTATGTGGTTCCTCTGGGAAAGGCTCGGGTCGCACGCGAGGGGCGTCATCTTAGCGTGATTACGTATGCGGCGATGTTATACACGGCGATTGATGCGGCGGAAATTCTAAGTAAAGAGGGGATTGAAATTGAAATCGTCGACCTGCGGACGGTTTCGCCGCTTGATCGCGAGGCGATTGCCGCTACGGTGAAGAAGACGAATAAAGTCATCGTGCTGCATGAGCACGCCCGCACCGGAGGGCTGGCTGGGGAGATTTGCGCGATTATCAACGAAGAAGCGTTTGACGATCTTGACGGTCCAATCGTGCGGCTGACGTCTTTGGATACGCCGGTTCCGTTTTCTCCGCCGCAGGAGGAGTTTTTTCTGCCCAAGGTTTCGGATTTGGTGCGCGAGGCTCGGCGGCTGCACGCTTACTGAGACTTCCGCAGTGACTTGGCTGGCCGCGTCTGGGGCAAGCGGATTGGACGATGCGGGCAAGACGGGGCAAGCCCCGTCTCTACGGGGAATGAGTTCGACAAGGGTAGAAAGAAAACCGCTGCTACGGGTGCGAGGGATTGCAATGCGTAATTTTATTCTGGGGATTGTCGCCACCGTTCTATTTTTGGCGATCGGCGGTGTTGGAGTGGCGTTGCTCGGGCTGTTGCCGACGCGGGCGAATACGCCGCCGGCTGAGATTGAGGCGCGTCTGGCGATAAGCGCGCTCGATAATTCGGTGGACCGGCATGCGGCTCGGGTGAACAGCCCCGTGCCCCCGACGGACGAGAATCTGATCGAGGGATTGAAGATTTACACGATGAATTGTGCGCTCTGCCACGGGGGCATTGACGGTCAGCCGTCGACGCTGCAGAAGTCGTTTTATCCGCCGGCTCCGAGCTTGATTCTGCACCCGCCCGACGATGCGGAATGGCATGTCTATTATGTGATTCACAACGGCGTTCGCTATACGGGAATGCCGGCATGGGACAAGACGCTGTCTGATTCCGATCTTTGGAAGCTCACGGGATTCCTCACTCGCATCGACAAGCTGCCGCCCGCAGTGCAGGATTATTGGAAGAAATCCACTGGTGTGAATCCGCCGGCGATGGAGCAGGGAGTGCATGACCACAAGTAGCGTCGGGCAACGCCTAGCCAGGTGAGCTGAAGCTGATGGTGATGACGGTGGAAGTGGAGGCGGCGTGGCCGCCGGAAGTGTAGGGTTGGAAGCGCCACTGCTTGACGGCGGCAACCGCGGCGCGTCCCAGAATAAAATATCCGCGAACGATTTTGAGATCCTCGACGCTGCCATCGCGGCCAATCACCGCCTGCAGGACAACCGGTCCGTGAAGTTTCTGGGGCAGGGCTTCGGGTGGATAGACGGGATCGACGGAATGAATGAGCCGGGCCCGGGCAGCGTCTTCGGTGATGGCGACGGGTTCGCTGCTGGTTTGCTGAATGAAGGGTTGGGACTGGGGCGCGGAGACTGGCATCATCTGAGCCGGGTTCACGGTCACGATGACTGGGGGCGCGATGGGCGGGGAGTTGCGCATGCTTTCTGGAATCGCGGCGTGTTCGACATGAACAGGGACTGGCGCGGGACGCTCAAACACGGGGACGGGCAGAGGGAAATCGGGAGCCGTGGGCAAGGGGGCGCGAGTGTCGGCAGTGGACTCGGAAGCGGCCAAGCCGAGCGTGGGAGCCTGTCCATCGGAACTAACGGGACCGCGGCTGAAATAGGCGTCCTGTTGGGCATCGCTCCCCGCGGAACCGACGGGTAGGGCGCCGGTTTTGTTGGCATAAAACAGGGCCGCTGCGGATTCTCGCAAGACACGGAGACCACCTTCGGGAGTGCGGGCCAGATACTGAATGACGCCGCTCGATCTCCAGAGGAAAAAGACTGCGACCAGCACGAGCGCCGCGGTGCCTACTTCGCGACGGCCGATGGCGCGGCGAGGCTCTTGAAATTCTTTTTGGTTTTGGTCAAGCGCGGTGTCGGCGTCGCTATGGTCGAAGGAATGGGCGGCAGCCTGCGGATCGTGCTCGTTGTGTTCGGGGGCATGGGATGCAGGCGAGGCCGGGCTCGAGTTTGGGCCGTCGGCGGTGTTGTTGTCGTCCGTCTCCGCGGCATCGGCAGCGGACAACGGTTTCATTTGCTCGCCCGCTTTTGCGAGCACGTCGTGAGCTTCTTCCGCGGAAATTGGGCGATAGATCAGAAAATCGAGGCGGCTGTCGTGCATTTCCGCCGAGGTGGGTTCGTGATCGACGATGGCAACGGCAACGGTCTCGCGGTTCAGGGCGGACTCACGGGCTCGCTTCAACAGAAAGCCGGCTTCGGGCTGGTCGGCCCAGTCGGCGATCACGCAGGAGAAGGCGCGGCTCTTGGCTTTTTCGATGGCTTGAAAAATGTCGGAGCAGGCTTCCACGCGGATGCCTGCGCTGCGGCAAGCCGCCGTCATCGCAGTATTGGTCTCGGCGTTTTTTGATACCAAAAGGGCGCGGAAAGCCATCGAGACAAGAGCTTACCGGGATTGTTTTCGGTGCGACAGGTAACCAGGGGGTAGTCCAGGAGTGGAATCTGGCCAGTCTTTGGGAAACAAAGAGTTACTGGGCGCTGGTGACTTTTGTAACCTGGAGCTTCCTGCGAGAAATCATGGCGATAACGCTGGAGCGTCGTGATTGCGGCCGAATCAAAAGCTTAACCGCAAAGGGCGCTAAGAAATGACGGCAAGGACGCGAAGGAAAATCGGCCAGGGCTTCTTCCGGGGACTTTAGACTCGTCCCTAAATATCGGCCAGACTTCGGGAGAGTTCGTGGCGGAGATCCTGCTGGCGCTCCTGTTGCTGGTCCTGTAGTTCCTGTCGCTGGTCGTCCATCTCTTTCTGCTGATCCTTTAATTCCTGGTGGCGTTCCTGGGTCTCATCGCGCAAGCGTTCCCGGAGTTCTTTCTGGCGCTCTTGGAATTGTTGCTTTCGTTCTTCTTCGACGCATTCCGCCTGTTCGCGCGAGTGCAATGCGTCCTGCATTTTTTCTGCAATGGCAGGACTTATGCGGGCAATTTCCTTGCCGGCGCGGTTGAGGGCCTGTTCGGTTTCCGCGGTTACTTCTTGAGCGTCAAAGGTGTCTTCCATCAGGCTGCCGGAATCTTTTCTGTCGGGAAGAGTGAGGTTCAGGTTCTGCTCTTTCTTCTCGCGTATTACGGTGATCGCGATCACTCTGCCCGGGGATGAGCGGAGAGCGTGGGTGAAATCGGAAGTGTCGTGGACGGGCTGGCTATTCACCTTGACTACGATGTCACCGGCGCGGAATCCGGATTTGTCGCCGCGACTGCCTTTTTCCACGGAACGCACGAGTACGCCGTTGCCGCCCTTGACGCCAAAGAACTCACCGAGTTGGGGGGTAAGGTTTTCCACCATCAGACCACTGCGGAGCGAGGAGTGGACGATCACGACCGAAACAGGAACGTCGAAGTCGGGCATGGCGGGCATCTTCGGCATTTCCGGTATTTCAATATGAACATTCGGGTCCCACGATTTGTGGCGGTCGGCGAGTTGCAACTTGATGGTGATGGGCTGGCCGTCGCGGCTGATGCCGATATTGACGACGCGGCCGGCGGGTGTTTCCTTGATCATGCGGCGCAACTGGGCGGTACTTTCAACCGCGGTGCCGTTGAGGCTTACGATGACGTCATGGACCTGGAGGCCGGCTTTACCGGCGGGAGCGTCAGAATCCACCATCGTGATCTCGGCTCCGTGCTCTTCTTTGAGCTTGAGTTCACCGAGGCGCTCGGGAGAGACGTCGGCGATATCGACGCCGAGATACGCGGAGCCGCCACTGCCGCCCTCTTCGGATCCGTAGCCCAATCTCCAACGTTCGCCGGTGCCGGCGTAGTAGCGCTCGGCAGGCTGCGCGCTGGAGGCGATTGCCATAAAGAAGAGCATGGGCAAAAGCAAGATGCAAATCAGGAAACGATGCATAGGTCCTCCCCCCAAAAAGCGCTTCCGCTAGTGGCTGATACGGCGGAAGTTGACATTGCCAGAATTTGTCCGAACTTTGAGCACGGGTCCGCCGCCGTTGAGCTGACCTTCGGCGGTCACGGTCTTCGGGTCCCACTGTCCGCCTTCGCTGGAGACATGAATATCGGAGAAGTCGCTGTGGATGGTGTGGCCGCTGGCCATTTCGATCTCCGCCCGAACGGAGATGGCGAGATCGTTTGCCAGATAGACGGTGATGTCGCCGGCTGAAGTTTCGAGGGTGGAATTGGTGCGACGGTCATCCCCGGAAAGCAGCTTGACGACGATTCCGCCAGCAGAGGTTTCCGCCTTGACCGAGGTCGCGCCATCCAATTGAATGCTGCCGCCACCGGTCTGAGCCTGGACGCGACCCTTAGCGGAAGCGAGCCGGATGCTGCCGGCGCCGGTTTCAATCTCGGCCGGTCCGCCGATCTGGCCGAGATCGACGCTGCCGCCGCCGGTCGTGGCTTTTACAGGCCCGCTGCACTTATCGACGCGAATGCTGCCGGCGCCGGTTTCGAGCACTGCGCCCTGCAGTCCGGAGAGCAGGACCACGCTACCCGCGCCGCTACCGGCTTTGATCTCGCCCTTGGCGGATGCAATCTTGATGTTTCCACCGCCCGTCTGCAAGGTCAAGTCACTTTGGACGCTGCCGACTTCGATGGTGCCGCCGCCGGTTTCTGCGGTTACGGCGCCGCCGATGTCGTCCAAGTGGATATTTCCGCCGCCGCTCTGAAGGTCGACGCGTCCGGCGATGGCGGAGGCACTTACGCTGCCGCCGCCGGTTTCGATCCTGGCGGATAGCAAGCTTTGCGGCACGGTGATGACAAAATCATCGGCGCAGCTGCGGTCTCGCCCGGCTCGCGACTCGGCTACAATCCACGCGGTGTCTCCCTTGAGCGAGGCGGCGATCCGGTAAGACTCAAATTCGCGACGCGCTTGTTGTTCGGAAGACTTGTAAGCGCGGCGATGAATGGTGTAGGTGATTCCCGCCTGCGATCCACCCTGAACTTTTACCGAGCCCGTGGCCAGCTTGACCCGCAGATTTTTGGCGGTGCCCAAGTCTCCCTTTACTTCCTGGACCCAGTTGCTGCCTTCGCGATAGACGCGAGTTTCCTGGGCGAGAGCCAGGGATGCGAGCGCGACCACGACGGCGATCATGCTGGCGAGTTTAAGTGCTTGCTTCAAATGAGTATTCTCCTGTGCTGCGTAAATCGTCGTTGGTCGTTGGTCGTTAGTCGTTGGTCGTTAGTCGTTCGCGATTCATTTCGGGGTCGTAAGGTGTTGCCAACGACCAGCGACCAACGACCAACGACTGTTCTCAATCCATCTCCGGCATCTGGGCCAACATCGTACGCGACTGCGAACGAATGGAAGTGTTCTGATCCGTCTGGGACAATCTGGTCAGCACCGAGCGGACGCTGCTGTCGGTTTTCATCGGCTCGACGAGCCGCAAAGCCTGCATTCTAACGCCGTCGTTGGTGTCGCCGATGAGCGCTCGCAAAATTCCGTCGCGCACGCGGGGATCCTGGCGAACGAAGCCACTGAGGCCATCCAGGGCCTTCAAGCGGACACCGGCGTTGGTATCGTTCCGCAGGGCATAGAGCAGGGCTTCGCGCACGCGGGAATCGTCGGGGGCCTGAGTGAGAACGTCGACCGAATCCATACGCACTCCCGAGTTGTAATTGTTGCGCGCGGCAAACAAGAGCAGTTGCTGGATCTTCTGATCGTTGAGCGAGCCTTGCGCTTCCTGAGTCAAAACGGTGTCGTACTTGATGCTGACTTGATTGGAACCGGGCTGCTGCGTCACCGAACGGATGCCGGTGATCGAGGATGCGTCGACGGAAGGATCATGAGTGGGCAGGTCGCCCTTTGCGTCGATGATCGGAGGGCGACTGGCCAGAAGATTGTAGGTCGCGCCGATGCCGCCGCCGAATCCGACAATAAAGATCGCTGCCGCCAAGGCGGGAGCCATGCGAACCTGACGGAGCCAGACTGCCGGTTCGAAAATCAAGCGCTGCCAGAATCCTCCGGTGCGGGTGGTTTCAAGGGCTTCCTGAAAACGCATGCGCGATGCGGCCAGGAGGTTTGGAGTGGGCTCGGCCACCGTTTCCGAAAGTGTGGCATGGAACTTGCGGGTCGCTTTCAATTCGGTGGCACACTCCGGACACCGCGCCAGGTGCTGCTCTACTTCGTAACGAGCGTCGTCTTCGAGTTCGTTGTAGACGTAGAACAGGATGTTTTGACGTACCCAATCACATTTCATTTTCGTAGCCCTTTAGCTGTGCGCAGGCTGGAACGGGGCAGAGCCCCGTCACCACACGAGCCAGCTTTCATCGCATCTCTGACAGCGTGCCGCGCAATTTTTGCGTGGCGCGGAACAACGTATTCTTTGCCGTCTCTTCGGTCGTATTCAGCATTTCGCCGACGGTGCGGAGTTTCAGTCCGTGATAATGCTTCAACTCAAAAACCATGCGTTCGCGCGGGGTGAGGATCGACAGCGCCTTTCCGATCTTGCGACCCAACTCGCGGCGCATCAGATCGCGCTCAGGATTGGCGCCGGAGCGGATGTCGGCAAACTGCTCTAAGCGGCTGTACTCTTCACCGGACGAGTCCACGGCCACTGGAGAGTCTTCTTTGCGAACATTTCTTTTTCGCAGATGATCGAGGCAGAGATTGGTGACGATGCGGTAGATCCAGGTATAGAACGAACACTCAAAGCGGAAACCACCGAGGTTTTTGTAGGCTTTGAGGAAAGCCTCCTGATAGACGTCCTGAGCGTCGGACTCGGAGCCGGTGAGATGAAGGGCGAGCCGCAAAACCGACTGATCGTAGTGACGCACGAGTACCTCGAAGGCGGCACGGTTTCCCTGCTGGGCCTCGCGGATTAAGCTGGTGTCGTCGATGCGGTTGCTGTGCGCTGCCAAAGAGCCCCTCACGGTGGGGTTCCGGATGTCGCTGCCCTGCGCCGCCCGCCTCTGGCGGTAGTTGTCGCCAACCGGAATTGCTACTGCGTAAGAATCGGCCGGCATTGTCTGTCTCTATCCCCTACAAGTGGCTGGTCCTTCTTCTTGCTTCTTGCTTCTTGCCTTGCACGGGATAGACGGAGCAGCAGCCTGAACGTTAGCAGATTATAAGGAGTTGGCCCTTGGTTTGCTGGAGGGGAGCGGGATAGGGCCGGATGGCGGTTGACGGCGTTGGTCGCCAGCGGCACCGAGGGCTTCTCGGCTTGGACGGACGAGGGGGTCCGTCGCTACGTGAGCCTTTTGGTCAAAAACGTAATCGCATCTCGTTGGTGGCTTCAAAGCCCAGCTTTTGATACAAATGGCGGCCTTCGGGGCTGGCGTGTAGATTGACCGAGCGCAAGCCGCGCGCTTTGATCCAATCCAGGATTGTCAGCATGATTTGGCGCGCGATGCCTTGCTTGCGAAACTCCAGCTCGGTATAGACGTTCAGGATCAGGGCGCGCTCGATGCAGGGGTCTTTGGGATTCGCCGGCCAGGGGCCGAGCATGACGCCGCCACCTCCGGCGACGCGACCCGAGGCGTCAAGCGCAAGCCAGTGGCGATACGAGCCGTCGGCCAGAGCCCGCGCCAGCCAGGGGCCTGCGACTTCGACCATGCGATCGAGTTCGGCGACGGAGCCTTCGCCCATGTCGCGAAACATCGAGCGGCGGTGATGAAGGATGATGGCCGATTCGCCGGGCTGCGCCTCTCGGATGGTGATTTCATTTTGCGGCATTTGTTGCTTCATTCCTGGTTCAGCGTTCCGCCGTGTTTCTGCGGCTCTCAAAAGGTACAATAAAACTTAGCCGAGGCTAACCAGAATTCATGTACGAAGTAACGGTTGAAGACACATTCGCGGCAGGGCACTACCTGCGCAACTACAAAGGCAAGTGCGAGAACCCGCACGGGCACAATTACAAAATTCGTGTGACCCTGGCCGGAGTGGAGCTCGATAAAGCCGGGTTGCTGCTCGATTTCAAGGACCTCAAAGAGGTGATGAAGCACGCCATCGATCGTCTGGATCATCAGATGATCAACGACATCGAGCCGTTCACGGCGATCAATCCGTCGGCTGAGAATTTGTCCAAGTATTTTTATGACGAGACCAATGCGCGGCTTAAGAATGTGACGAACGGCCGGGTGCGCGTGAAGGACGTTACCGTGTTCGAGACTGATACGACCACGGCTAAATACTCGGAATAGCGCGAATGCGACTGAACTGAAAGCCCGTCGCTGACAGCCTGACAGCCGACAGCTTACGGTCTCCCCATGCAGATTTCAGAAATCTACAAATCGCTTCAGGGCGAATCGACGTATGCGGGCTTGGCGTGCGTGTTCGTCCGTCTGACGGGGTGCAATCTGCGATGCACATGGTGCGACAGTGAATTTAGTTTTCACGGTGGCGGCAAGATGACTGCCGAAGAAGTTTTGGCCGAAGTCGGTCGTCTCAGTCCGGGCGGTGGACTGGTCGAGATCACCGGCGGTGAGCCGATGCTGCAGGAGCGCGAGGTTGTCCCGCTGATGGAAAGTCTGATCGCCGCCGGGTACAAGGTATTGCTCGAAACCAGCGGCGAGCGGGTGCTGGCGCGGGTTCCGGAGCAAGTGGTGAAGATTGTCGATGTAAAGTGTCCGGGCTCGGGAGAGGCGGAAACATTTTTGCTGGAAAATCTGCACTCGCTTCAGCCGCACGATGAAGTCAAGTTTGTGGTGATGGATCGGGTGGACTATGAATTTGCGCGGGATTTCGTGGCGGCTCACGGACTGGCAGGACGCGTGAATGCGATTTTATTTTCGCCGGCGTTCGAAAAGGCAGCGTCGGGCGCGAGAGATACTTCGCATTGCATGCTTGATCCGCAGGAACTTGCGCGGTGGATGCTGGCGGATGATGTTCCGGCGCGGCTTAGTTTGCAGATTCACAAGCTGATTTGGGATCCTGCGGCGAAGGGCGTGTAGAGGAAGGTCTTAACTTTGCCCCTTTTGCGGGGCGAAGCCCCGCCATTACACAACCACAACTTTGTTACGCGGTTTTTGCGGGCACGCGATGCTCGGCTCGCAGGTGGGCGACTACGAGCCTTATGTCGTCGAAGCTGACGTAGGGTGGGACTGCTTCCTTGATGTCTTTCAGGCGCTCGACTCCATGATCGAGGCAGGCTGCTTCGATCAGGGGCAGCGCGTCGGGTGAAATCCACTTTGGATCGAGCTTCACTTGCGCGGTCTCGATCAGGCTTGCGACGGTGCAGA
>JAYUJG010000247.1:0-5867 GCA_043765355.1 Acidobacteriaceae bacterium
CCTCCCAATCGATCACGACAAGGTCGGTGCCTCCTCCGGATAATTGTTGGAAGGCTTTTGACGAAGTTAAACAGATACTCGTGGAGATCGAAAGGTTCCGTAGTATTCGATTTATCGTTGTGAATACCCCGGGATCTCGGGAGACAAGCAAGCATTCAAATGCCATCTCGGTGGTCATATTCTGCCTTTCGCGAGCAACTCGCGTGATAAATTCCCTAGCTTGGAGACAAGGCTGTTTCGGTAGCACAATGCAGCATTTTTTTCACCATTTGAAGCAGAGTTTCTGCGTCTTGATCCAATGCCATTTGTGATTTTGCGAAGTAACCGGTTGCACCCGCTTTTAGGAGTTTGGCCTCATTCTTCTGAGGAAGGCTGCTCAAGACAATGACAGGGACCAGCGCTGTGAGCGGGTTATTTCTGAGGGCGTGGAGAACCTCAGGCCCTCCCAGCTTCGGCAGCAACATGTCCAGCAAAATAAGGTCGGGAGTCGTCGCGTAAGCCATACGAAGAGCTTCCTCCCCATCGGTGGCAGACATCACACTGTATCCCGCCCTGACGAGCGCCTTCTCTGTGGCCACCCGCAAGAATCGACTGTCCTCGACCAAAAGGATTGACTTCACTCGTGAGTCCCCCTTGCCTTGCATTGCAGGTTAATGTCCACTACTCGGAAACACCAAAAACGTTCCATTCTCAAGTGATTGCCGATCGACCTCTGGAGGAGTTCTATCCAGTACTTGGACTGCGGTCTACAGATCAGACGATATTGCTCGGATGGAATGAAGGCACTTAGGGTAGTCGAGCAAAGCGTTGCCATAACCAGCTTGTTTGGCCTAGAAACTACAAAAGCCAAGCGACGAGACACCGTTTTCAGTCGTGTCTCGATTGGAAGCGCTAACTGTCACTCGTAGATCGAGCAGGAAGCGGAGAGATGTCCCGAGGCGCGGCGCTTGCGGACGCATCCCGGAGTAGGTTCGCTGACGGCGCTGGCTTTCGTGTTGATCGTCGGACGAGCGGAGCGGTTCCAGTGTGGCAAACAGATCGCGAGCTATCTGGGACTGGTGCCGTCAGAAGAATCGAGCGGAGATCGGCGACGGTTGGGACACATCACGAAGCAAGGCAGTTCACTGTTGCGTTTCCTGCTGGGGTCGCCGGTTCGATCCCGGCCAGGTCCACCAAATCTCCCAACAACTTAGACGGGGCGAGACCTTGCAGCCATGACGTTGGTTTCATGGTTTGCGTTTCATGCTTTGCCTCGTAACCCACTGTTCACCTAGCCCCCCTTGATTTCGCGTCTTAAGCAAGCCGATTCATGATGGCGAAGGCGGCAGCGGCCATCAGGGCGGCGGCGGGGAGGGTGACGATCCAGGCCCAGATGATCCGGCCGGCAATGCCCCAGCGGACCGCCGACAGGCGGTGGACGGCGCCGACTCCTACGATGGCACCCGTGATGGTGTGGGTCGTGCTCACGGGGATTCCAGCCAGGGCGGTGGCGAAAAGTGTGATGGCGCCGGCGGTCTCAGCACAGAAGCCACCCACCGGCCTGAGCTTGGTGATCTTTTGGCCCATGGTCTTTACAATGCGCCACCCCCCAAGGTAGGTTCCCAGTGCGATGGCGCCGTTCGCGGAGAGAATGATTGGCCAATGGAGGTGCCCCCAGCTTCCGAGCATGTCCGATTTGCTCATGAATCCGCCCGTGTAGAGCGCGCCCGCAATGATGCCCATGGTCTTCTGGGCGTCATTCGCGCCGTGTCCCAGGCTGTAGGCGGCCGCCGAAAGCAATTGTAGCCTCCGGAACAAACGGTCGACAGGCTGCGGCGCGGACCGGCGGAAGATCCAATACACCGACACCATGAAGATGAACCCGAGAACCAGTCCGATCACGGGTGCGACCACCATGAAGAGGAGCGTCTTATACCAGCCCTGAGGATTGATTACGGAAAAGATCGAGCCAACGCCATGGTGCAGCGCGGCGTTCGTCATCGCCGCACCCGCGTATCCGCCGATCAGCGCATGCGACGAGGAAGTCGGCAGGCCCCACCACCAGGTGAGCAGATCCCACACGATGGCCCCAAACAGAGCGGCCAGCACAACGTACTGGTCCACGAACTCGAGGTGGATCATGCCGCTGCCGATCGTCTTCGCCACGGCGGTCCCAAGGAAAAATGCGGCCAGAAAATTAAAAGTGGCGGCCCACAACACGGCTAGTTTGGGCGAGAGAACACGCGTGGAAACGACCGTGGCGATGCTGTTCGCCGAGTCGTGAAAGCCATTCACGAAATCGAAGATCAGCGCTACCAGGATCGTAATCAGTACAAGAAGAACGTCGGTATGCACCGGAGAATGGGGCCTCCACACTTTGTCTTCAACCTGGCTTGCCAACTACGCGCTTTTCAGAACAATCGCTTCCAGCACATTGGCGGCATCCTCAGCCTTGTCGGTAGCCATTTCCAAAACCTCATAAAGCTCCTTCAGCTTAATCAGTTGGATGGGATCTTTTTCACTCTCAAACAGCTGTGCGATCGCCTTTCGACTCACGTGGTCGGCCTCATCTTCCAGTCGGTTGACTTCATCGCAATGTTTCATGACTGCCCCATTCTTTTCCAGTAGCGAAACGCCGCGGGCCAGTTCCTGGCTCTGCAGCACGATCAGACCTGCGAGTTCGGCGGCAGCAGGAGGTGGGGCGACGATCTTGTACATGACCAACCGGTTGGCGGCTGCGTTCGTGTAGTCCAATACGTCATCGAGCGAGGACGCCAGTCTGTGAATGTCTTCGCGGTCAAACGGAGTGATGAAGCTCTGATTGAGCTTGGAAATAATGGCGTGGGTGGTGCGGTCTCCTTTGTGCTCGATGGCCTGGACCTGCTCCACCCTCATGTAGAGGTCGCGCGGATCTTCGAGGATGCTGCGCAGAAGATTCGCTCCTTCGGTTAGGTAGCCGGAGAGCTCAGCGAAGAGCTCGAAAAACCTTGCTTCGTGTGGAATCAGACGCACTGCTTCCCCCTTTGCGGAATTGAATCCCAGCACAGACACAGACACAGACACAGAGATGACTGGGCCTTCCATCTCGCGCTCTGCCTTGCCGCGCGACCTGCAGCTTCCTGAATCATATCTTCAACACTGAATCGACCGGCTAACACTGGCAGCGCAATGCCGGTTCATGATTCTCCCAGCGGCTGTGTGAGCTAAGTACTCTTCTTTGCACCCGGGAATTTTTCGCAATCCAGCTCCAAGACCGCCGCCTGATATGGCTCCATCCAAACATAAGAGTCTACCTGCAACCAGCGCCCCTCCAGGAACCAGAGAGTATAACGTATCCCTCCACGACACTTCGACCATGCACCGGTCAGATGTGGTTGTGTCGCGTTGTCTGCGACTGAGATGAGAAATGGCATGGAAGAGGTCGCCGGTTCGATCCCGGCCAGGTCCACCAGATTTTTCCTCCTCCTCACCCCCTTTTCAAGTGTGGTACACCGGCGCCAGATTCCATTCGTCGTTTCGGCGCTGCCCGGAGAGTTCTCAAACACGCAGGGCACAGGGATGAATAGAAGTTAATGAATGAATCAAAATTAATGTGATCCAACTCTTTGTCATTGAGTTAAGCTCACTCCGCACACAGGGGGCTTCATGAAAAACTTGTCAAAATTCAGATTCGCTGTGAGTTTTGTTGCGCTGCTACTGATTCACGTCGTAGGGATGCAGGTCGACGTTCGAGCGCAGGTGGCGGGCGGAACAATTTCCGGAACGCTTGTCGACGGCAGCGGCCGGGCGATTGCCAAGGCGGGCGTTTCGATCGCCAATGTCGCTACCGGTATCAACCGCACCGTAACCACCAATGAAGACGGACTGTATATCGCGCCGAATTTGTTGCCGGCGAGTTATGAGTTGACGTTCACCGCCCCGGGTTTCAAGACTGAAGCTCGGCGCGGCATCGAGCTGACCGTGGGCGCGACCGTGACCATGAACTTGACGATGCAGGTCGGCAGCACAAAAGAGACAATCACGGTACAGAGCGAAGCTCCCGATGTGCAGTTATCGACTTCGGACATCGGCGCCGTGGTCAACGCGACGACCGTTCGCGAGCTGCCACTGAATGGACGCAGCTGGACCGACCTGGCAACGCTGCAACCCGGCGTGAACAGAATCCAGACGCAGCCCGACTTCGCCCAGGGCACGGATCGTGGCAATCGCGGATTCGGACAACAGCTGACCATCTCAGGCGCGCGGCCGCAGCAAAATAATTATCGTTTGGACGGCATCAGCCTCAACGATTACGCCAACGGAGCTCCCGGCAGCGTGTTGGGCGGCAGCTTGGGCGTCGACGCAATTCAGGAATTCTCCGTGCTGACCAGCAACTACTCGGCGGAGTACGGCAAGACGTCGGGCGGCGTGGTCAACGCGATTACGCGCTCGGGGACAAATCAGTTTCACGGCAGCGCTTATGAGTTCATCCGTAACAATGCGCTGGACGCGCGGAATTTTTTCGATCAAGGCGCTACCCCACCTTTCAAGCGCAATCAGTTTGGCGGCGCGGTTGGGGGACCGATCTTCAAGAATCGCACATTCTTTTTTGCCGACTACGAAGGGATTCGACAGTCGAAGGGGATCTCGACACGGGCGATAGTCCCGTCACAAAACGCTCGCAATGGGCTGTTGTGCTCAATTCCAATTCCACTACCGAGTCCAAATCCTTGTAATACTTTCCAGCTCCAACCTGGCACCAACACAAACGCGAACGGCGTAGACCTCGCCGCTGCGGCCTTCTTTACTTTCTACCATCTGCCCAATGGCAACATTCTAGGTAACGGAGACACCGGCGAATACACATTCGCGGGGCAGCAGGTGGTCAACGAGAATTTCTTTACCAGTCGCATCGACCATAGGTTTTCCGACAAAGACAGTCTGTTCGGCTCTTACATGTTCGACAAGACGCCATACTCGGCTCCCGATGGATTGAACAATGTCGAGTTCAGTAGTCTGACATCGAGACAGTTCGTTTCGCTGGAAGAAACCCATATCTTCTCGCCCAGCTTTGCAAATTCAATCCGACTCGGCGGCAACCATGAAGCGGTCAACAATAACGAGAGCTTGAAAGCAATCAATCCGGATGCCGCCAGTACAGCTCTAGGCGTTGGTGGTTCTGCATTTGCGGGGCGGGCTGCGTCCCAAGTGCTCATCAGCGGGCTTAGCGACTTCACTGGCGGCATCGGAGGCAGTCCAACTTATTTTTATCACTGGAATTCGATTCAACTTTACGATGATGCGTTCATTACCAAGCGCACGCATTCCATTCGATTTGGTTTTGGCCTCGAGCGGATGATGATGAACGTGGTTGCCGATACCGATCCCAACGGAATTTGGAAGTTCGGGCCGCTAGGCCAGTTCGACACGACGACTGGAGACTTCATACAGAGTACATTTTTGCAGAATAATCCGACGAAGTTCCAAGGTGGAATTGCCAGCACGCTTTCCCCGCGCAACATTCGCCAGACTCTTTTCGGTGCATATTTGCAAGACGACTGGCACTGGAGGCCGAACGTAACATTAAACCTGGGCTTGCGTTACGAGATGTCCACCGTACCCACAGAAACCAACGGCAAAATTGCCAATCTTCGAAACTTGTCGGACCCATCGCCAGTGTGTGGCAGGGTACCTGCGTCGGGAGGTTGCTCGGGCACGGGCTCTTTCTTCGCCAATCCCACTCTCAAGAATTTTGAACCGCGAGTCGGCTTTGCATGGGATCCATTCAGCAACGGAAAGACTGCAGTCCGCGGGGGGATCGGGATGTTCGATGTGCAGCCGCTGCCCTATCAGTTCATACTTTTGACCACTCAGGCAGCCCCGTTCTTTTCCTATACCGCGATTAACAA
>JAYUJG010000248.1:0-3752 GCA_043765355.1 Acidobacteriaceae bacterium
AAGGTAAAACCAGGCGGCATTGAAGTTGATGCGATTGGACCGGAGGGTTCCAAACAGCCGAATTCCGGGCTGTTCTTCGGAAAACAGGAAGCCGCGAAAATCGCTACTGAACTGCTGAATGCCGGCGCGGACCGACACGAAGTCATAGTTCACACTCAGGTCGCGCAGTTTGGCTTCGACAAAGGCTTCTTGCACCCCGGCGTGCTCGTCGAAACGGTTGATGCCCTTACGGACGTCAATGTTGACGAGGCCACGCTCACGAGTTTGCAGAAAATTCAGATTGAACTGGGGCGTGAAACGGATACGGAAGTCCACTGGCCGGAAGCTGGCGTCGCCACGAAAGAGATCGAACAAAAACCGGAACGTCTGGGAAGAAACAGACTGCTCGCCGCGTCCGAAGAATGGGGAATTGTTGCCGCCTGCTCCCGAGGCGCCGCTCGGAAGATTTAGCCGACGTCCTTCGGCCGACGTGATGCTCTCACCGGTGAAGTTCAGGAACCATTGCTGGCCGAAGATTGGATAGTCGCCCTTGAAGCGGTTGCGGTTGAAGGGATCGTACCAGTGTCCCCGAACGTAGGGGACGTCGGGTTGGGTGGCGTAACGGCGCCACTCGGGCATTGGGATCCACCAGCGGTCGGACTGGGTTTGGAAATTCGCGGAATCCGGGGGCACGATTTCGGGGAGCGCTTCAGCCGCGCTGGTCTCCGGCGGTGCGGATCCCGCTTCGGGGTAGGTCGAGCTTGGGGAAGCGGGCGGCAGCGGAGCGGTGCGCAAACCTGCGATGCCTCCGGGCCCGATATCGGGTTGCAATGAGGCTGGAACGAGAAAAACCACGTCGACAATCACGAGATCGCCCGGAGCCAATTGCAGGCTCGGGAGTGTGGCCTGCGCCAGACCTTCCATTTCAACCGTCACCGTGTAGCTGCCAGCCGTCAGAGGAGCGGGAGGATGTCTCGGCACGCTTTCATCCGGCAGGCGAAACAGGCCTTCCGCTCCGCTTTCACCGCGACAGACCAAACCCGATGCCGACCTCAGAAGCACTCGAGCAGCCGGGATCGATTTGCCGAGCTGATCGTGCACGCGTCCCTGCACGGAAATCGGCCGGAGCGCTTTGCCTTCGGGCAGAATGCGTTCCTGTGGCGAGCGCTGCACGATGCGAATGACGGCGGCCGAGTCGGGTACCTGCGCATGAACGGGAACAGAGACAGAGAAGAGGAGCGTCAGCGTTGCAAGCAACGTCGCGAATCGCATTCGCCGCACCGGTTTGGACCAACGCAAGGGCTGCAATCGGAGAACTCTTCCTGATGTCGATGAACCTTTTAGCAGGCTGCGAAAAAAGTCGTTTAAGGTGCTTAAATCCCACCTCGGGCGCTAAAGCGCGGACCCATTTTCGACGAGTTACGGCACGAGTGAACTCATACCCTTCCCGCTTCTGGCAAACTTTTCGAGTTTTTCCGCAAGCTTCTAGGTATCACACTCCTCCGGCGGGAACAATACACAACCAAGTAACGAGGGTTATGGGGGACGCCGCTAAACACTTTGCAGATCGGAAATCGCGTTGTAACGTGGCAGCATCTGGGAAAAATTGCGTAAAGATTGAGCCGTTCGCTGGAAGGGATACCCTTTGTTTAAAGAAAGCAGGATGCTTGTCACAGTTCTGGCTCTCGCGCTCGTCGCGGGGAGCGGGATTCTGCTTTCCTGTGGTGGAGTCGGCAATTCGCCAAATGTATCGGGCCCTCCGCCTGTCCCAACGCCCCTGGCCCAGGCGGATGTGCAGGCCATCGTGCAAGCGGTGGCGCAGGCGGCTACTCAGCCCATGGTGATCGCGGTCACCGATCGTCCGGGCAACATTCTCGCCATCTTTGTCACCCAGCCGACCGCGCCGGCAACCGGCATCGGCAACTTTGGCCAGATCGAAAACGCCCAAGAGTTGGCCGTAGCGCTGGCCCGCACCGCAGCCTTCTTCAGTAACGATCAGGCTCCGATCTCAACGCGAACCGTGCGCTTTATCAGTGGTATTCACTTTCCACCCACTGTCTCCGGAAACCCCAGCGGAGATCTTTACGGCATTGAGAACACGAACCGCGGTTGTCCGCTGAACATCAGCTACCTGCCCGGGCAAGCTCTGAATCCGGCGCACTCGGTGAATGGCTTGACGACCGGACTGGGCGTTCTTACCGGCAAGGCCGACACGCTGGACAGCGATCCGAGCGCAGTCAATCCCGGCGGCGTCCCCATATTCAAAAACGGTTTCGCGGTCGCGGGAGTGGGCGTCGTCAGCACTTCAAATGCGGTTGCCGAATACGCCGCTTTCGCCGGGGCAACCAATGCGGGATTTCTGCCATCGCCTGCGCAGTTGCCTCCGCCCGGAGTTGTCGTTGTCGGAGGAGTGGACCTGCCTTTCGTAAACCAGACCACTCCTCCCGCCGGGATCACGTCTGGACCAAACCCTGGCACCTACGTGTTAGGGCCAACGGCTGGAACGCTGCCTCCCGAGGGATTGCTCGCCGGACCAAGCGCGGGAAGCGGAGGTCTGAGCCAAACCGATGTGCAGACCATCATCGACCAAGCGGTGGCCACTGCGAAGGCTACGCACGCCGCGCTCCGCTTGCCACAAAGCTCCCGCACGCGGATGACGATCGCAGTGGCGGATCTGGACGGCACCATTCTTGGGTTGCACCGGATGCCCGACGGGACCATGTTTAGCGCCGACGTTGCGGTCGCGAAAGCCCGCAACGTGATTTGGTTCAGCAGCGCCGGCAATGTGGACTTGCCGGGAATCCCGGCAGGAACGGCGGTGACGAATCGTACGATCGGCTTTGGGAGCCAGCCTCTTTTTCCCTCGGGCATCGACGGTACCGCGCCTGGACCGTTCTTTCCTCTCTACCTGTTCGACACTGCCAACCCTTGCACGCAAGGTTCTGACGCAGCGCATCAACAGAATCAGAGCGGCATTGTTTTTTTCCCCGGCTCGCTGCCGCTTTACAAAAATGGAGTTCTGGTCGGCGGGTTGGGAGTCAGCGGGGACGGTGTTGACGAGGACGACTACGTCACCAACGGCGGTGCCACTGGATTCCTTCCGCCCCAGGCAATCGATGCCGACAATGTTGTCATCGACGGAGTCCGCATGCCTTTCCTAAAATTTCCGCGCAATCCCCGGAATTAAAATGCTTCGAATGGATTCCAGACGGGCACTTCTGTTGCCTGGTAACTCCAGCGCATAATGTCGGCGTGTAGTCGCTGCGAAGAAAGGTGGTTGGCAAAATGAGGAGACCCCATCTTCTGATTTCGGGCGCATGGCTGCTCCAATTGACAGCTTGGTTCCTTCCTGTTGTTAAGGGTGGTGTAAGTCTCCCCGGGGGGCTGCCGGGGTGGCAAGCATTCCGCGTGGCGTTCTGCGCGGTTTGGCCATACGAAAGCTTCCATTTCGACGCCTGGTACTTCGCGGTGCTTGCTACTGTAAGCGCGGTCACGACGCTTTTTTTCATATTCGGCTCCCCGTGGGTCGCGTTGCGCGGATCGCGTTCATTGCAACGTGGGTGTGCATGGGTCGCCACGACTGTTTTCATCGTTAACACGCACTGGTATGTTCTTTTCGGTTCCGACAGATCAGACCTTAGGATGGGATACTTCCTCTGGTGGCTATCTTTTATCGTGCTGGCAATCGGCTTGTTCGGTCCCGCGCGGAACATCCCTGATGAGTCTGGAAAGCAAACCGCCTAACTTGCAGCAGTACTGAGGCGCTGGCCCAG
>JAYUJG010000249.1:0-5091 GCA_043765355.1 Acidobacteriaceae bacterium
TTCCGCTTCATCATTCCCCCACCCCAGACAATGCCAGCATTGTAAGCAGAATGCGCCTTAACCCCAGCTCTCGTCCATTGCAGTCGAACCATTCTTGCAACGTATGCGCGCCGCCGCCGGACCCGCCGCCGCCGATGGCAATGGCTTCGCGGCCGAGCGACAGCGGAATGTTGGCATCGGTCGAGGCCCGCTGCACTTGCGCCGTATTGCCCAACTGCGCGTCCACGGCGCGGATCACTTTCAGCAGCCGCGCCTCCGGCGCGAGTTCGCCCGCCGGACGATTGCCAATCTCGACCACTTCACTCTGCACGACCTGCGGCTTCCGCCCCTTCTGCTGAGCGGCGGCTCGATTTTCCGCTGCCACCGCCTGCTCTAGGCCGAGGCGCAACGCCCGCTCCAGCCGGTCAATCTCCGCCATCGACGTGGAACGCAGATCGACCCTCATGCTCGCCGATTCCGGAATCGAATTCACCGACGTCCCACCCCGAATCACGCCGACGTTGAACGTCGTTTTCGGTGAGGCGGGCACCGGCGTCTGGCTGAGAGCCTCAATGGCACGGGCCAGCGCGATGATGGGGCTGGGCGTGCCAAAATCACTCCACGAATGTCCACCCGGTCCGCGCACGATCACTTCAAAGCGGCGGCTGCCCAGGGCCTCGGAGACCACCGTATCCGCGCCCGCGCCATCGACGATGACGCTGTAGGCAATCGCGTCGCGCCAGCGCGGCGTCGTAAAAACATGCCTCATCCCGCGCAGATCGCCCTCACCTTCTTCGCCAACGTTGCCAATGAACACAAATGGCGCGGCGTGAGAAATTCGCGTCCGCGCCAGTACACTCGCCACCGCCAGCATGGCGGCAATGCCTGCGCCATTGTCGGAGACTCCGGGGCCGTACAATCGGCTCCCCTGCTGACGGATATTCAGCGGCGTCGCGGCGGGAAACACGGTATCGATATGAGCGCTGAGTGCGACGAAACGATTTCCATAGCCCGGACGAACCCCGAACGCGTTGCCGACTTCATCCACATGCACGTCGGCAAGCCCAAGCTCGCGAAAACGGTCGGCCAGCCATGCGCCACGCGCCGCCTCGCCAAAGGGAGGCGCCGCCACCCTCGTGGCCTCGATCTGCCATAGCGCAAACTGCGACTCTTGCGCACGAAATCGATCGAACGCCGCCCGTACCTCGGGCAAGCCCGCGAGCCGCGCGACTTCCTGCTGCACCGTGGGGTAGGTATCGGGGGCTGCCACTTGCGGAATTCACTCCGTTCTTTGTGCTTATCTTATAACGCCGGTACGAAAGCAGAGCCAATTCTTCATGCCCTCGCACGCCCGCATCGCTAAGTGTTCCGACTACGGCAGAATATTTGCCACTGGTTTTGATAGACTGTCCACGATTCCCGAACGCTTCCCCGCCTGCCTTAGGAGGTACCGCCATGAAGCCCGTAGTGAAAATAATCGGCATCGTCGTCGCCCTATTGCTGGTGATCGTCGTGGCGGTCCCGTTCCTGATCAACGTCAACAACTTTCGCCCCCAAATTGAGTCGAGCCTGAGCTCGGCTCTGGGACGGCCGGTGAAAGTCGGCAATTTGAGCCTCAGCATTCTCTCCGGCAGCGTGGGCACCGACCAGCTTTCCATCGCCGACGATCCCAAGTTCAGCAAGACTCCGTTCATTCAGGCGAAGTCGCTTCAGGTTGGCGTCGAACTGATGCCGCTGATTTTCAGCAAGCAGCTCAACATCACCAAGCTCCTCATCGATCAGCCCAAAATTTTCCTGATGCGCAACCGCGAAGGCGTCTGGAATTTTTCCTCGCTCGGGAATCAGTCGGCGCAGCCCGCCAAAGCGTCGGGAAAGACTCCCAGCGCGCCCGCCAACGTGACCGTGGCCAGACTCGACCTCACCGATGGAACCATCACCGTCGAATCCATGGAGAACAAGCGCAAACCAATTTCCTACGACCGGCTGAATATCGCGGTTCGCGATTTCTCGTTCACCAGCCCGTTTCCCGTGGTCGTTTCCGCCCGCCTTCCCGGCGGCGGCAGTTTGAAAATCGATGGCACCGCCGGTCCCATCAATTCCACCGACACCGCCCTGACTCCGGTGCAAGCGAAGGTGAACCTTACCAAACTTGATCTGGCGCAATCGGCGCTGGTCGACCCAACCCTTGGCATCACCGGATCGGCCGATTTCGACGGGAACCTGACCTCGGACGGCCACGTCGCCAAAGCCAATGGAAGCTTGAGGGCTACGTCGCTGAAGCTGGTCCCGAAAGGCTCCCCGGCCACCGTGCCCGTCCAGGTCGTCTTCGCCGTCGAGCACAACCTGCAGACCGAGGCTGGCAAGCTCATGCAGGGCGATGTCGCGATCGGCAAAGCGCTGGCCAAACTTACTGGCACCTATAACATGCACGGTGAAGTCACCTCCATCAACACCAGGCTCAACGGCCAAGCCATGCCGGTCGACGACCTTGAAGCGATGCTTCCCGCGCTCGGAGTCATTCTTCCGACGGGTTCCAAGCTCAAAGGGGGAACGCTTTCCATCGAGCTCAATTCCGCGGGTCCGCTCGACAAAATGGTTTCCACCGGCTGGGTCAGGATGAGCAACGCCTCTCTGGCCGGCTTCAACCTCGGCTCCAAGCTCTCGGCCATTTCGGCCCTCACCGGTAAACAGACGGGCAGCGACACCACCATCGAAAACCTGAGCTCCGATGTACGCTACGCGCCCGAGGGCACGCGCCTGGACAAGATCAGCCTCGTGATTCCAGCAATTGGCACCGTCACCGGTCAAGGCACCGTCAGCCCGAGCAACGCGCTCGATTTCAAGATGCTGGCCAACCTCAGCGGCGCCGGTGCCGGCCTCACGAAAGTTGCAGGCCTGGGTGCGGGTGGCATTCCCGTTAGCATCGGCGGCACCACTTCAAACCCCACTTTCATGCCGGACATGAAAGCGCTGGCCGGAAACCAACTGAAGGGTCTGTTGAAGGGTGCGGACAAGAATAATCCTCTCGGCGGGCTGGGTGGGCTCTTCGGGAAAAAGAAACCGTAGCGGTTGCCGCGCGTGCCGGGGAGAGCCGGTGGTCTTCTCTCAGCCTCTCTATTCCTTAGTTTCGTGGAGAACGCTTTCCCATTTCCACAGTGACCTTGGTCATCTTGTGTAACCCCCACGCAGCGTCCAATCTAAGGGGGAGACAGGCTCTTCCGTGCGCCAGGAAAACCTGCCTGCGGGAAGGTTCGCGCCTATGAGCGAAAACACGAAAATGGCGCCCAAAGGATCGGATTGGACGCGGCTGCTCACCGACCCCGACCTCGTTAGCCACCTCGGAAAACTGCTCCAGACCTATCGCGAAGTGCCTGCGGAACAGCGCGAATCTGCCCTGTTACTGGCCATGCGCGAGATTAAAGACGCGGCCGTCAAGGCTCGCGAAGTACAGCCCGCAAAAACAGCGGTTGCGGTGGAGACGGCAGCGCCGCCGCCCACCGAGCTTCACCATCCCGAACCAGTCGAAGAAACACCCCCGTTTGAGCCGGACCTGTTCGCCGGCCAATCGGAATCGGATCGCCGTCGCTTTCACCGCATCAAGTGCTACGTCGCGGTCGAAATTCACATAGAGGGTATCGACGCGCCGGTCTGGGGCAATCTTGCCAACGTGGGCCGCGGCGGATGCCTGGTCGAGACCGCTACTCCCGTGCCGCCGGGCAAGGCTCTCGAAATCGGACTCTGGGTGGCCAGCGGCAAGATCTGGGTAAAGGGCGTCATTATCAGCGGAGTCGCAACCCGCAGCGCACCGTCGTTCGGCGTCAGGGTCAAATTCTCAGAGGCGGAATTGTCCGAAAAAGAGCATCTGCGCGAATTTCTGAAATTCGTCGAAAACACCGCCCGCAAGTCGCAGAGCGGCAAAGCCTACGTAGCAAAACTAAAGGGCTAGCCCCGCTTGTCTTTTGTAGCACTGCCGTCCCGGCGGCTGTCCGTGGGGTGCCCTCGCCTGCCGCGCTGACAGTGAAGCACTCTCAGCACAGGTGCAGAAAGCCAGCGCATGCAACTTTTCCCGCAGTCCGGGTTCATTCTCCTGAGGCCAATCTGGATGCCATTGTCCCTTCGTCAACGCCGGTTGCTGGCCGCAGCTGCTGTTCTCGCCGCGTCGGCGCTGACGACGCAGTTCGCTCTCGGCCGCAAAAAAGAAAAGCTTGCCTCAGCCACGCAAATGGACGACCAGAAACGCGTCGTCCACGCCCTGAACCGCCTGACCTTCGGTCCGCGCCCCGGCGACGTGGAACGCATCCTGCACATGGGAGTCGACAAGTGGATTGAACTCGAACTCCATCCCGATAAGATCGACGATTCGGCACTCGATGCCCGCCTTGCCCCGTTCCGCACCCTGCGCATGGGAACCAGGGAAATCGTCGACAATTTTCCGCCGAAACAGTTGATCAAGCAGATCGCCGACGGCAAAGCCTCACTGCCTCGCGATCCCACCAAACGCGCAGTCTATGAAGCGCAACTCCAGCGCTTCGAAGGCAAGCAGGAAAGCAAGGAAAAAGAAAAAGCCGGGGCCGCCGATCCGCAGGATCCGCCCAAAGTAGCCGACCCAGGCTGTAGAGACGCGGCTTGCCGCGGCTCCGCCGACCCCGTGCAGCCCGCCGACCCCGAGCAAATCCGCCGTCGTGACGAACGCCGCGCCGCCAATCAAAAAACACAAGAACTCCTCGACCTTGCTCCCGACCAGCGCATGAAAGCGATCCTGCAAATGTCGCCCGAAGACCGCCGCGCCCTCGCCGCCACAAACCAGGGACCGAAAGCCGACTCCATGATGGAGGGAATGAGCGCCCAGCAAAAAGAAACGATGATGGCGCTCAAGAATCCGGAGCAGGTAGTCGTCGATGAGTTGATGCAGTCCAAACTCGTCCGCGCCATCTACAGCGAACACCAGCTCGACGAAGTAATGACCGACTTCTGGCTCAACCACTTCAATGTGTTCATCAACAAAGGCGCGGACCGCTATCTGCTCACAAGCTACGAGCGCGACGCGATCCGTCCTCATGTTCTCGGAAAATTCGAGGACCTGCTCGACGCAACCGCAAAGAGTCCGGCAAT
>JAYUJG010000250.1:0-9045 GCA_043765355.1 Acidobacteriaceae bacterium
CGATTGCGGAGAGGGTGCATGTGGCAAATTCTTACCAAAATGCCCGCGGCAACCCGCAGCCCGCTCGTTCGCCAATACTCTCGAGGCGTGATCGGTCGGCGCCGAAGCGCTCGTCCCCACCGACGACAAAACTAAAATCGCAATCAGGAAAGCCGCGAGATTTGAAGACTTCAGCGTCATTGCGTGAAAACAAAACTAAACCTTGAGCTGTTAGATGCAGGCAGGTGCGTTCACGAACCGGTCAGCTTCACCCTTATTTCTTCGGGGAGCCGTTCGCGAATTTCCGCCGGGAGGCGGTCATGCACATGGCGCGCCCCAAGCTTCGCAACATCCACCATCACCATGGGCGCGGGAGTCGCCACCGCTACCGCCAACCAGATCAGAGCCGACAGGCCAAATCCCGCCAAAGCGCCGACCTCGAGCCAGAAAGCGTGCCGCGGCCCAAAATAGCGAATCACCGCAAACGCCAGCAGAAACGCGGCCGCCGATGCCGAAGCCATCACAATCAGTGCGATGTCAACGATGCGATGCAGTTTTTGGCGGCTGCGGCAATGCGCGCAACCGGAGAAATGCTGCTCGTAGTCCCCACGCATCTCGGGCGCGAGGCCGGAAATATCGTAGCGCCATCCCGCAAGGATCTTCCCTACGATGGGTTCCACGCACTCGCTCATAACGCTACATCCGAGGTTACGATCGAAAATGTGTCCGAAGTTAGTGTTGATGTGCGTTTCGGAAGTAGAGAAACTTTGAATGAGTACCGGTCAAAGGCTTGAACCACAGGGTACACAGGGGCGCACCGAGGATTCCAGGGGCCAGCCGGAATTGCATTCGGTTCAAGGCTACAACCGGGGTTAGAGCCGGATGGGCGCAAGACCTTCGGCCTGCGAAGCGACCAGCACAGGCCGATCCCATAGCCGACGACGGCCACTGAGTGCCTGTTCTGCCGCGAGGCGCGCCCGTTCGGGATGGTTATTTTGTTCAGATAAATGCGCCAAAACCAAATATTCCGCTCCTCCATCATAGTCGCTGGAGAAGAATTCCGCGAGCGAGTCGTTCGACAAATGCCCCACCCGGCTCATGACGCGCTGCTTCACCGACCACGGATAGGAACCCGAGCGCAGCATTTCGACATCGTGATTCGACTCAATCAGTAATACGCTGCAACCCTGCAAATGGTTCCGCACGCTCACCGGCATGTAGCCAAGGTCAGTGGCGAAGCCGACTTTGACTCCCTCCGTGCGAAAGGTGAAGCCCACGGGATCGGCCGCGTCATGGGGAATGGTGAAGGGCATGACTTCGATGTCGCCCACGCGAAAGCCGCGCCCGGCGGAAAATTGCTCGGATTTTGGCAGCTCCGGAATTGCGCCTTCGGCGTCGCGGACGGCGCGGCACCAGGCATGACGAGTGGGCGCGGTCATAAACACCGGCACATTCAGCTTCTTTGCCAGCCGCTGCAAGCCGGTCACATGGTCGGAATGTTCATGAGTAATGAGAATTGCGGAAATATCTTCCGTGCGTTCGCCCAGGGCCTTCAGGCGCTTGAATGTCTCACGGCCCGAGAGTCCGGCATCGACGAGAAGGCGCGTTGTACTCGACGACACGAGCGCGCAGTTTCCACGACTGCCGCTCGCCAGCACCGACACCGACACGCACATGCTGGTAGCTTACCCCTGCGGGCTGTGGAAACGGGAACAGTTTTTTAAACCCGGTACCTTTGGGAGAACGACTTGACTTCCCGCGTAGAGACGGGGCTTGCCCCGTCTTCTTGGCGCGTCACCGGAGATGGCCCGCGTCTTCTTGGCGCATACGGAGACGCGGTAAGCCGCGTCTCTACGGGGGGCTGTTATTTCTTTGCAAACAAGTTGTCGGCCACATTTCGTCCCACCGCACCACCGAAAGCACCCGCAATCCCGGGCACGAACGCCAGAAACGACTCGTAGATCTGCGCTCGCTCCGGCTTCTGCGAAAGAAAAAAATAAGCCAGCCACTCGACGATCGGCACAAACATTCCCACCAGCAACACCCAGCGCCAGGGCTTCCGCGGACTTAGGATGCCGAGCAACATACAGGCCGCGAGCACAATCATCGCCGTCAAGAGCAAATCGCCGACTTTAATGTCCACCCATCCCGCCAGCACTCCCGCCAGCACCGCCAGCAGATAGTTGACGCCATCGCCGCCCGCTTGCCGATCTGGAAGAATCTCGCCCCAAGCAGTAGTCATGGTTGCATCTCAGATGGTGAGTAAATCGTAGTGCCAGACTGCGAGCTTTGAGCTGTGAGCTTTGAGCAACCCGGTTGCCCCATAGCTCGCAGCTCACAGCCCCTTCGGGCCAAAACAAATCTCGCTAATAAGTGTAAAACCCTCGCCCGCTCTTGCGTCCCAGCCATCCCGCATCCACCATTTTAATCAGCAGGGGACACGGCCGATACTTCGGGTCTCCCAACCCGTCTTGCATGACACGCATAATATCCAGACAAACATCGAGCCCGATGAAATCGGCCAAAGTCAGCGGCCCCATCGGATGCGCCATCCCCAGCTTGAACACCTCATCCACCGCTGCCGCCGTAGCCACGCCTTCCATCACCGTGTACATCGCCTCATTGAGCAGCGGCATCAGCACACGGTTCGAAACAAATCCGGGAGCGTCATTCACCTCGACCGGCGTCTTTTCGAGTTTCACCGCCAGGTCGCGCACCGCGTCAAAGGTAGCCTGCGAAGTCGCGAGCCCGCGAATCACTTCCACCAGCTTCATCACCGGCACGGGATTAAAAAAGTGCATCCCAATCACGCGATCCGCGCGCCCGGTCAGCGCCCCAATCTTGGTGATCGAAATCGAAGAGGTATTCGAAGCGAGAATCACGCCGGGTCCCATCACTCGATCGAGGTCGCGAAAGATTTCCGCCTTGATTTCAAACTTCTCGGTGGCGGCTTCGATCACAAGGTGGCAATCCGCCAACCGCGCGCGATCGACGACGGCCGTGATTCGCCCGAGCGTGGACGCCTTGTCGCCTTCGGAAATTTTGTTCCTGGCCAGTTCGCGATCGAGATTCTTGGCGATGGTAGCGAGTCCACGATCCAGAAACCGCTGCTCCACGTCACACAGCACGACCTCAAATCCGCACCTGGCAAACACATGGGCGATACCGTTGCCCATCGTGCCCGCTCCAATCACTCCCACCCGTTGCATGGCCATGAATTTTCTCACGTAACTCAAGAGGAAACTGGAAGTTTAGCAGAGTGGGAGCACCACATCGTGGAGCGACGGGGCGTCCTCGGGGCGTCCTCGGTTGTTCCCCCCGAACCCCGCTCCCCGCCCCTAATCGAGCGCCCCACAGGCCGTGATCTTCCGTGATCTCGGAAGGATGGCTGTCAGTTGCTAAGCTCCGAATGAGTTCCAGGAGGGCCTGTGCCCGCGATAGCTCAGAAAAACGATCAGAAGTCCGCGCAGCAACCAGTTGTTCGATCTGGCCAGTCCACCATCAAGATTCTGTACGCCGAGTCCGACGAAAACACGCTGGCCGCCCAAGCCGCTGCCATGACGAAGGCCGGCCATCATGTGACCACTGCGCTCAGCCGCCAAGCCACGCAGGAAGCTCTGCGCCATGACGCTTTTGACCTCGTTATCCTCGGAGGCACTCTGTCCAAGGATGATCGCCATCACCTGCCCTACATGGTCAAGAAGGCCCACGAAGGCACGAAGGTTCTAGTCATGCACGCCGGGTCGCACCATCACGAAATTGATGCCGCCATCGATCCAACGATGAGCATGCACCGGATATTGGAGAAAATCGCAGGTCTGCTCCAGCCCGCGCGCTAGCCAGAATTGACATAGGACAGCCGCCCCCGGCTGTCCATGTCAGATTGCAAAAAAAGCCCGGCAGGTGGAGAGAGTCGCACCCGCCAGACCCGCCAGATCACTTCCAGGCGATCAGTGCTGCATTCCAGAATGTGCTCGTCGTAGAGTTCCGTTCCAGAACAGACACCATTTTCAATCTCCGTGGCCGTCGGGTTGTCACCGTTCTGTAAACGAGTGGTAAACTCTGCCGCCAAGGCACGGCTGGCAGAGCGGGTTCCCGCATCTTGTGAGGTGGCGCCGCAGACACAGGCTTTGCTGAGGCGGTCCCTAGAAAATGCTGGGATCGCGGCGGGTCAGGATGACGCGTTCGAGCTTCGATTCATTGCCGACAAAAATAAAGTTATAGGACGAGCCGTTCAGCAGCGACCCCAGCACATCGCGGGCGGGCGCGGGGCCTAGCTCGGCAGCGACCTGTTCCCGCTCGGCTCCGGCGGGAATGGCAATCTCGGCTTGCGTCTGGCGCTGCACTTCAAACAGCACCTGTGCCAACGTTGCCTTGTCGGCGTGGATGCGCAGCATCCCATTTTCGAAGGTCACCGTCACGGGCGGCGGTGGGGGTGGCAGCGGCTGCGCTTCACTGACCGCGGGAGACGCGGGCGCGACCGGATTGGAGACTGCGTTGGCAATCGCGGGTGACACTCTGGCCGGTGCGACGCTTGAGCCGGTGGCGAGCGAGGCATTCTGAAGTCTTGCCTTACCGGCCACGGGCGACGCTGGCGAATTGACTGAGGCGACAACAGCTGGGCCCAGCTTCACGATGATGGAATTTTTGGCGGCCGAGATTTGATAGGACTGAGGCTCGGTCAGATCGAGCACGACCCTGGTAATCGGAGGGTTATTGAAGAACAGCCCAGAGCGAACGCCCTTCAACACGCCACGATTGACTTTGAGAGCATGCAACTCGGCGGCGGGAAGCGCTCCGGGAAAATCAACCACGATGCGATCGGGGCCGGCGATGGCTTGCGTATCGGGAGCTACCGACGGCCCGGATGTTTGTATCTCGACTTCCAGGTTGTCGCCGGAGCCGCGCACTTCGACGTGCTGGACCCGAGGCGAAGCCGATGCACTCGACAGCGCAGACGTCTGCGCGTGACTCGACACAGACAAAAACGCCGCGACGCCGAGCAGCGCTCCGATATAGGAGAGGCGTGGCATGGGGCTCTGGCTAAAGTCTAGCAGTTTTGGCCATGGGCGCTCGCACCAGAAGTCGTAGCACCAATTGGGGAGGTTGATGGACGTTCGGGCTCAAAATTGAGAGCGTTTCGCATGGCGTCATCTGGTCGGCGGGTGGGGCACTCCGCCTGAATTGTTCGGATGCAGATTTCTTCGGATGCCCCCCAGGTTAGCGCCCAAAGAACGGGCGCGAACCTGGGGCACCGCGATTATTCCTTTACTATTTCCCTACGTAGGTTTTTGGAGAGCCTATGCCGGTGCACTGATCAAAGCCCACTTTGCAACGTGTATCGCCCTTGGTGATGTCGTTGAAATCGGCTTTGTATTCGGTGGGATTGGCCAGCTCGCCGTAGATCAGGTTGAGTTCGTCGAGGCTCGACTTCTCTTTATTGCCGGCGGCATTCACGATACCCGCAAAGGTGGGTGAAGCCCAACTTGTCCCGCCGACCGAAAGCCAGCCGCCCTGAAGGTAAACGGAGGCACAGCAGAAATCGGCGGCCACGTCGGGATACCCGCGATGGGTTCCAACGATGCCCGTAACGCCGCTCTGATAGCTCGGCGTCGGCTCGAACGGACTAAGGTTGCCGCCGCCTCCGCCCGTGTAATAAACCTCGTTTACGAATTGGCCGTTTTGGGCGCGGTTGAAAAATGTGCCTCCAACCGATACTACGTTCGGAGACGCACCGGGATAGATGCTGACTCCAATGCCAGAATCGCCGCTGGCCGCGAAGTAAACGACTCCGGGCTTGGTGAAATAGTAATCCCACTTGATTTCGTTCGAGACTTCGGGATCGCCCCAGCTCATGCTAACCACGCCGCCTCCAGCTTTGGCGACGAGGTTGGCGGCGAGTTGGACGGCGGCCCAAGTCGGGTCGGTGTTCACCTGAACGGACTCCACCAGATAAATCTTCGCATTCGGGGCCATGGCGTGCGCCCACTCGATGTCCAGAGCTTCTTCAACCAGCCAATCCGAATAAACGGGAGGCTTGGTTTTGCCCGGCCATTTCACGGTGAGGTTGGCGTCTGGGAGGCCAAACTGAACGGAGAAGGCGTGCAGGTCGGCGGCCGCAGTCGGGTAGTCGCCGGCATCGACGATGGCGATCGCGCCCCATCCACCGGTCGGCAGATTCTTACTCGTGGCGATTGGGCAACCGGTCGGTCCGGTCACCAGCTGATAGACGCAGGCGAGCGACGAAGGCGTCTCGTCACCGGGGTCGGGGCCGTTGAGATTCGGGATGTCGGAGTCGACGAAGAAGTAGTTTGTATGATGGCGGCCGGGAACTGGAAGGCTGGATTGCGGGTAGATGATTCTGTGCCCGTTAAAAACTGTCTCGTAACGTCCTTGCGCGGACGCCGGAGAAACGGCGACACCCAGGACGATACCGAGAAAGAGAGCAACGGCGAGGGTGATCGTGGAGACTTCTAAGAAACGTTTCATTCGCTGACTCCTTAATATGTCAGTCGGTAATGATGACGTTTGTTTCAACTAAATGCAAGCTGAAACCGGGCGCGTGGCGCGGGCTCTCAGCGCAAATGTTTGCAATCTGGAGTCTTACGATGAGAAGGGCTTGAATCAGTCAGAGTCGAGAATGAGAGCGAAAACAATCCCGCATCGTGAAAGGCTTGCGGCTGAGCGTCAGGCCGAGACCGGGCACATCATCCGCCGATAACGCCACAGGATCAGAGCGAGTCCGGAGCCGAGCAGGATCATGGTGGACGGTTCTGGAACGACGGGCGGTTTGTGACGATGGGGACCGCAATGTCCGTTCACGACTTCGTCGCTGGCGCCGCAAAGGTGGGAAGGAATCGGCAGACCGACTGGCACGTAGGGGAAGACAAACGAACTGGCAAAGAGCTGGGGCGGAACCGGTGCACCATCGGGCAAGTCGGGCGGAGCGAGGAAGGGGCGCGCGAGGAACGACGGTCCTGGGTCCAGCTCGGCTACGGGGTGATCCAGAACATCTTCGTCCGGCTCATCGTCGGAAACCTCGGGCTTGGCGGTGTCGGAGATCTGGTTGCCGCACCGCGCGCGCGCGGTGATATTGCCGTCGGTCAGCAGCAACTCGCCGAGATGCAGGCGGATCTTTCGATGCGTCCAATACACTGTGTCCCGGATGCGATAGGAAAGATAAACTTCACGCGCTTCGGTGGCGCGTACCAGGCGGGCGTGCTCGAAATCGAAATGAGTGTAGTGCCGGCGAACGATATAGTCACGCGCTGCCGCTTCGCGGAGATCGCTCGTATCCTTCACACCGCCGGGAATGACCGAGTACGCATACACTCGCGGAGCCCGGCCAAAAGACTTGACGGGTCTGGCGGAGCGGGCCGCCATCAATGCGACATCTTTGCGGACATTCTGCCGCACCCAGAACGACGGGGGCAAAACCTGGGAAGCACGCAGGGACGGCAACGAGAAATAGCGCGCTGCATTTTGCCAGCACGCGCCGACCAGCAGCGTCCCAACGGCCACGGCAAACAGCGTTCGCTGTAGGCGCAAGCGACGACGATACCAGCTCCGCCTTTGACGAACGGTCTTTCCGGTGACACTATCGCTCAAAAATACACTCCTACCCGGCGCTGACTGGGGCAGCTTAATAGAAAATCCAACTACACTCTGCGCATTCGGACTTCCAAAGCCAGTGCTGAAAACTGCTTCATGCAAAAGGGCTTAGGCGTTCAAGCCAGCCCATATTAGCAAACTTGTGCAAGGATTTTCCTCCGAAGCAGCACTTTGTTAGTTTAAGCTCCCGATTCAGCGAAACTCCTTAGCCTGAGTGTGGGATGGCACCACATCGCCGCCGTACCGGTTTTTGCCAACCGGACGGGTGGCCGCCCTAACGTCCAAAGCGGTAGGTCAGGGTCACGCTGGCGTACGAGGGGATGCGAACGCCGACGACTTCCGGGATGATCGAAGGGGAACACTGGCTGGCCAGAAAGGTGCAGAAATTCTGGGTGGTCTGACCGGTATAACCGCTGGCGATGAGCATGTTCACCCCGGCGTCCATGCGTCCGTTGAGGAAGGGACGGACCAGCGCGGCACGAAATTCTTTGACGGCGACGCCGGTGCATTCTGCGTTTGGGTTAGGGTCGCAACCGGTACCGAGCGGCTTGGCGCCAACGTATTCGAATTCGCCGCGTGCCTGCAGATGCCACGGGAGCTTCTGGACGGTGCCCAGCAAATCCAAAATGGTGCGCGGCGCTTCGGGCGTCGGCTGTCCGCTGGACAAATCGCGGGCGTCAGCCTTGGAAAAGGTCGCCAGCAGCGACGCTTGCCTGAAATTGCGGCGCACGGCGACGGTCAGGAAGCGCAGTCTTCCCGGCCCTTTGTCAAATTGCAAGCCGGTGTCGGGATCGATCTTCGCCAGAGTCTGGCTGGTGGTGACGTGGCCGAGCGTGAATTTGAAATCCGTATTAAGGAATGTCTTGCTCGCGACCAGCTGATAAGAATGCGCGGTGCTGATCGGTGTGCCCTGCGTGCTCGACACATTTCCGATGCGCGGATCGTTGGTGTAGAAAGACTGGCCGAAGCTGAGCGAGAGCAACGGGAGAAACCGCGATTCCCCGGGCAAGAAAGCGATGGTCGCTTTCGGCGAATTCACTCCCACCCATTTTTGAAATGAATTCGGCGGTGTGAGCAGATCGTCGTTATTGACGTTGATTTCGTCGCGGCGCCAGCCGAAATAGTAGCGTAGATGGCGGGCGAGCAGGCCTTCGGCCGCGACATATGGAGTTAACGACGTGATGGTCACGTTGTTCCCGGTCGCGCGCGTGAAAGGACCATAGTAGCCGGGGTTGCCCGGATCGAAGGGTGCGTAGTGATTGTCGAGGTCATCGCGCCTTGGGGCTTCGCGCTCAGAGTCGAAGCCCGCGAGCAATGAGAATTCCTCGGCCACTTTGTTCGCGTAGTTGGCGCTTCCACCGGCCACGGTTCTGAATTCACTCTGGCGGATCAAGCCCTGCCCGAAATTTGAATCGAGCGCGAGGTTGTAGGTGCGAAAGAATCCCGAGAGCTGCA